>CAYNUJ010000299.1:0-3256 GCA_964400095.1 uncultured Melioribacteraceae bacterium | reverse complement strand
AAGTAAAAGATACAAAAGTTGTAAAATCTTCTTAATAGATAATTCTTAATTGTACCACTAAGCAATATGATAATGAGCTGGCATACGAAACAGAAGGATCTGATTTTCAGGAAAGGACATATCCGCCACACTACCTCCCGGTTTCCGCGGTAAAATTAAAAAGCCGCTAATCCCGATAAAAAACATCGGGACGAGTTGCGCTAATGATGGATATTCGGAATTGCTAAAACTGTCCAAAGAGTGCAGCACTCGTATAAAGAGCGTTAAATTTATACCTCCAATCATTCATACCTAATATCGTATTGAAGTAGTGCATCATTCATACCTAATATCGTATTGAAGTAGTGCATCATTCATACAAATGCCGGTGATATTAAAACGAGTTCTTTTGAACCATATAAGAAATATAAGGGCATAAAAGTTACCGCTTATATTTTCTTATATGCCTTATATGGTTAAGGAAAAGGATCCATCACAAGTCAATTTTAAGCCGCTAATCCCGATAAAAAACACCCCGACAAAAACACATCGGGATAAATCGGGACAAGTTGCGCGAATAAAAGCGCTGCAATATTATAAAATATGCCGAGTTAACGGAAAGAAAACATCAAAAATCAAAAATCTCCAATCTTTAATCGCAAATAAGAGAATTGTCGATTGATTATTTATGATTGATGATTATTGATTGATGATCTACGATTGCGGATGTTAATGATTTTCCTTTTTTCATCCAATCATCCCAAGTCAATTTTAAGATTTGCATCCACATAATGCTAGTAGGACATCCATACCAAATTCCACATTAAAACCGCACATACGCACAGCGTCCCGTGGACATTCATACAAAGTCTATATTGAAGCCGCGAATAAACTTAGATATAAACTCTCTTTATAGTAGCTATAAAGTGAGTTGATAGTTTTAAATTTATGCAATTTTAAAAAGTGCGATAATAGGCTGAAATCGAAGACTCACTATTTGGTATGGTTGTTGTATGTCTATTAAGTTAGTCTAAATAAACATGATTATCTCAATAATAATATTATCGTTAACGTTAATTTTGTCGCTTTGCGTTTTTCGCGCGTGGTACAAATCGATCAGGTAAAGAACTGAGTTTAGAGAGGAGACAATTAATGAAAATATTTTTTCGACTTTTTAGTGTGGTTTCAAAAAGGAAGATAAAAATATTCATTATTATTGTTGCAATCATACTTGCATCAATTAATTGTACAGCCCAAACTAATCATTTTTTTATTCCACAGTACGGTGGAGATACATATCCGATTGTAATCCAAAGAGTTTACCTGAATAATAGCTTAATTGATATAAATGATGAAATAGCTATAATTGATACTTCTCTAAATATTTTCAACGGGATTGTTGGACTAAATAATTTTGATGGAAGTTTTCCAATATCCTCGTTTGCTTATATGAAGACTATAATTGGTAAAGATACATTGCCAGGAGCAAATGCCGGCGGAAAAATAATGTTTTTAGCATGGGACAACTCGGAAGAAAGAGAATATCAATGTAAAGCGTATTTCCAGACGGGAGGATTTTTTGGAGATGGATTTGCAACTAATATCGATTCGCTGATATGCGAAGGGATTACAGAGGTGAATTCGAAAAAAAAGGGAACGCCCGACGACAAATTTCAGTTTTATCCAAATCCATTCTCAAATGTCATAAATATCAGCGGATTGTATTCTCATATTTCAAGCATTGAAATGATAAATATTCTTGGACAAAGTATATATAAACGGAATGTTGAAAATTCTAGTCAACCAATTACTATTTCCGGTCTTTTTCCACTGCCGCAGGGAGTGTACTTTCTTCGAATAAAGACTTCGACTTTGAATAATTTCTCGTTCTACAAAACAATTAAAATATTTCATACAAAATAGAGTTCGCTATGAAAAAAATAATTTTACTTTCGATTATTTGCACTACGGCAATATTTGCTCAATCACATTTTACCGCTCCCAATTATACGGGTAATACCTATCCGGTTGTTATTCAAAACGTAACAATTGACGGTAATTCAATTGAAAGCGGTGATGAAATAGCAATATTCGATAATGGAGACGGTGGTTTAGGAATAAATGCCGTAGGTGTATATCAAGGGAATTTCCCAATTTCTATCATGGCAAGATTGGAAACACAAGCCGGAAATGATTTATTACCGGGAGCAAAATCAGGGAATCCAATTAGTTTCAAAGTATGGGATAAATCCACGGACATAGAATATAGCGGGACTGCGACATTTTTAGTAGGCGGTACATTCGGATCAGGATTTGCTACTAATGTAAGTCTAATTGAGTGTGTTTCAAACACAAATGAACCACCTGTAGTAACAGATATACCTGATCAAACAATCACTGAAGGAAATACCTTCGCAACGATAAGTCTTGACGATTATGTAACAGATCCCGACAATGCCGATAACGAGATAACGTGGACATACACCGGAAACACGGATTTAACGGTAAGCATAAGTGCGAATAGAGTTGCGACAATAACAACTCCGAACGCAAATTGGAACGGAAGCGAAACAATTACGTTCACTGCAAAAGACCCTGACGGATTGTCAGACTCGGATGCTGCGGTATTTAAAGTTACGGCAACAGACGATCCTCCCGTAGTATCCGATATTCCGGATCAAACAATAGCGGAAGGAAGTACCTTCGCGACAATTACACTTGATGATTACGTAACCGACCCCGACAATGCCAATAATGAGATAACGTGGACATACAGCGGAAATACGGATTTATCCGTAAGTATTAGCGCAAATCGAGTAGCGACAATTACAACTCCGAATGCAAACTGGAACGGAAGTGAAACAATAACATTTACAGCGCAAGACCCGGATGGATTATCTGACTCGGATGGAGCTAAGTTTACTGTAACATCTGTAAATGACGCTCCGGTGGTAACGGATATCCCTGATCAGACAATAGCGGAAGGAAATACTTTCACTACGATAAGTCTTGATGAATATGTGAGTGATGCAGATAACTCAGACAGCGAAATTACGTGGACATATACCGGAAACACAAATTTAACGGTAAACATAAGTACCGACAGAATAGCGACAATAACGACTCCGAACGCAAATTGGAACGGAAGTGAAACGATAACGTTCACGGCAAAAGACCCTGAGGGATTATCAGACTCCGACGCCGCGGTATTTAAGGTTACGGCAACAGACGATCCTCCGGTAGTATCCGATATTCCCGATCAAACAATAGCAGAAGG
>CAYNUJ010000298.1:0-3298 GCA_964400095.1 uncultured Melioribacteraceae bacterium | reverse complement strand
TTTACCGTTTTGCTCGTCGGCGGGTTTGCGGCGATAAAGTATTTGCTTTAGTTGGGAAAGGATTACACAGGTAAAGTTTTTAACTGATAAGTGAAGAAAAATATACTGATATACGATTGCAATAATTATGGGATGATAACTATCTAATTAATATACATCTTTTCTGTGCCCAATTTTCAATATATAGATTTTCTTATTCTCCCAATCTACGTCAAATAACACCCTATAATTTCCAATTCGCAAACGATAATCGGCAATTGGATGGTTATTAAGATTTTTTATCTCTGCTAAATTGGGAAATAATTCCAGATTCCCAATTCCATCTTTAATTTTCGGAAGATTATAAGTTGCAATTTTCTTGAGATCCTTTATAACACTTTTCGCATAAACAATCTTAAACATTCATTGAATCCCAAATTTCATCATGTTTATAAACAAGTCCTTTTTTTACTTCGCGTCTTCTGCTATCAATCTCTGCTTTTAATTTACGATATTTTGATTGTTGAACAAGAAGTTTAACAAAGTACCCAATTTTCTGTTTATCATTTCTGTCCAATTTATTAATAACTTCTAATTCTAATGTTGTCATTATTTCTCTCCTTTCAATAATTGTCTCACTACTACACAATTATTGCTTTCATCTGCCTTAATATTTAATTTTAATTTATGCTATAAAATACTCTATTTTTTCACGTATTTTATACTCTTTCGCAAGATAAATCGTTCACTCCGAAAAGTCAATACGTAAAAAACAAATGATTAAATTGTTAAACTTATCTATTCCTGAGTCAATTGAACACGATTAACACTGATGAAACGGATTTTCATAGAAGAATAAAATCATATGCCTCATCCGCGTTCCACAAATTACTTCAGTTTCTCGATAACCGCTTCCGCCGTTAATCCGTATTTTTCATACAATGTATTATAAGGCGCCGAAGCTCCGAATTTTTCAATACCGATAACGTCCTCTGCGTATTTATGCCACCCGTGAGAAACTCCCGCTTCGATAGCGATTTTTTTCGCCGGCTTTTTCGGCAGTACGGATTCTTTATAAGAATCGCTTTGCATTTCGAACAATTCGCAGCTCGGCATACTTACAACTCTAACGCTTTTGCCTTCGGCTTCTAATTTTTCCGCCGCGTCTAAAGCAATTTCAACTTCGGAACCCGTGGCGATAATAATTGAATCCAAGCCGCCGGATGCTTCTTTCAGAATGTATGCCCCTTTAAGAACGCCGTCAGCCGAGCCGTATTTATTTCTGTCGATTACTCTTAATTTTTGTCTCGTTAGAATTATTGCCGTTGGAGACTTATCATTTTTCAACGCGGCTTTCCAAGCGTAAACCGTTTCGTTGGAATCGGCGGGACGAATTACAACCAAACCCGGAATCGCTCTCAATGAACTTAAATGCTCAACGGGCTGATGCGTCGGTCCGTCTTCGCCCAAGCCGATACTGTCGTGCGTGAAAATATAAATCGGACGCAGATGCGACATCGACGCGAGGCGAATTGCCGGACGCAGATAATCGGAAAAAACGAGAAAAGTTCCGCCGTAAGGAATCAATCCGCCGTAATAGCATATTCCGTTCATAATACTCGCCATTCCGTGCTCGCGAATTCCGAAGTGAAAATTCCTTCCGCTGAAATCCGCCGGAGAAAAGTCCGCTTCGGCTTTAATATAAGTATTATTAGACGGAGCTAAATCCGCCGAGCCGCCTATTAACTGCGGAAGATTGGCGGCTATAGAATTTATCACCGCGCCGCTCGCGGAACGTGTGGCGGCTTTTTCGCCGTAATTTGTAAACTCGTCAATCTCAACTTCAATTCCGGTTCCTCTCGAAAAGCTATCCAGCAATTCAGCTTCTGCGGGATATTTTTTTGAATATTCCTCGAACATTTCCCTCCACGCAGAATATAAATTTTCGCCTGATAATTTCACCTCGCTGAAATGCTCCGCTACTTCCGCGGGAACATAAAAATCCTCTTCGAAATTCCACTCAAGATTTTTTTTAGTCAATTTTATTTCTTCATCTCCCAAAGGCGAACCATGCACGCCGGAAGTGTCCTGCTTATTCGGGCTTCCGAACCCGATGTGCGTATTGGTAATAATTATCGAAGGTTTGCCGTTCTCCGATTTCGCTTTATTCACCGCGTCACGCAACCGGTCCAAATCGTTTACGTCCGTTACGCGCTGCACGTGCCATCCGTATCCTTCGAATCTTTTCCCCACGTCCTCGCTCATCGCAAGGTCGAGTTTCCCGTCGATAGTGATACTATTGCTGTCATAAAACACTATCAGACTATCCAATTTGTTATGCCCAGCAAAGGAACACGATTCGTGAGTTACTCCTTCCATCAAATCTCCGTCCGAAGCAATTACGTAAATATGATGATCAATTAATGTATAATCGTCCTTGTTGAATTTAGCGGCTAAATATTTTTCGGCTACAGCCATTCCGATTGCGTTCGACAAACCCTGTCCTAAAGGACCGGTAGTGGTTTCCACTCCGTCGGTTAAACCGAATTCAGGATGCCCGGGAGTTACGCTGCCCCACTGCCGGAAATTTTTCAAATCATCTAAAGACAAGTTATATCCGGAAAGGTGAAGCAGAGAATAAAGAAGCATACTGCCGTGCCCCGCGGAAAGAATAAATCTATCTCTATTCAGCCATTTGGGCTGATTCGGATTGTGGTTCATAATTTCTTTATACAGCAAATAGCCTATCGGAGCGCATCCCATCGGCATACCCGGATGACCGGAGTTTGCTTTTTGAATCGCATCCACAGCTAAAAATCGAATTGTGTTAATTGATAATTGTTCGATAGATTTTTCAGTATGCTCCATTTTATTTCCCTGATTTTTAAAAATTTGAAACGTTAAGTTAATTAATTTTTAGGTTTTTCTTATTATTCAAATCATAATTTTCCGGTATTCATTCGAAGCTGATTTTAAATAATCCTCAAAAGCAAAGGTGTGTAAATTGCAAGTTAAACTTGCAATTTACATGAATATTCCTTAATCTTGTTACAAATAAATATTAATGAAGATGATAAAACGAGAAGCGGAAGCATATTTAAAAGCAATTGCTAAAAAATATCCTGTTGTTACAATAACAGGCCCAAGGCAATCGGGGAAAACTACGCTGACTAAAAAGGTCTTTAGCGGTAAAGAATATATAAATCTCGAATTTCCCGATGTAAGGGAATTTGCCGCTGAAGATCCACGAGGATTTTTGCGTCGATTACCTAACGGAGCTGTAATTGATGAAATTCAGCGAGCGCCTGACTTGGTTTCT
>CAYNUJ010000297.1:0-3344 GCA_964400095.1 uncultured Melioribacteraceae bacterium | reverse complement strand
GCGGCTTATATAAATAGAACTATTTATCTCGGCGGCGAAGGCGGATACATTTTAAAATCTATTGACGACGGATTGACCTGGACGCCTCAACAGACATATCGCATTCTTTCGTCATTTGGCTCGGTTAGTTATACCGACTTCCATTTTTTCGACGAGCGTAACGGATATGCTGTCGGCAGCAAATCGGGTATTTATCAAGTTGTATTGAGAACCATTGACGGCGGAAACTTCTGGGGACTGCAGAATTCGAATGCGGAAGATACTTTTAATGATCCAGCCGGATTATCAGCCGTTCATTTCCCGAATTATAATACAGGTTATGCGGCGGGATACGACGGAACGATAATTAAATACAATTCCCCGGCTCCGAATATAATTCCCGGCGAAGCTTTTGTTGCGGCGCCTATAATCGACGCCGCCCCAGGAGAAGAAGTTCACATTCCGCTTATGATGACTCTGCCTCCGGAGAGAAGTATCAGCTCTTTCGAAATAATTCTCGGCGGCTTTCTTGGGAAAGTAGATAATTTGGGAATTATTACCGATAGTTCTGTCGTAGGCGATAACAAGTGGAGCGTTGAATATAACGATACATTATCGCGTTTCACGGTTGCCGCGGCGGGCGCCGATACGGTTTCCGGAAATGGCGTGATGTTTTATCTGAGTTTACGTATTCCGGACACTACAAAAATCGGTTTTATTCCAATCAATATTTATTCGGTTATTTTTGACAACGGATTAATGCCGGTTAGATTTATGAACGGCGGAATAAATATTAGAAACAAGTTTGTTTACGGCGATGTAAATAATGACGGGCAGATACGCGCGTTCGACGCGTCTCTTATACTGAAGTATTTATCAGAGTATATTACGGCAAAAGATATCGATTCATCGGCTGCTGACGTGTCGTTGGACGGTTCGATATCAACGCTCGACGCCTCCTATATACTTCAATTCATTGTGGGTAAAATCGATACCCTTCCTCATCCCGGAAAGATCCCGGCAGCTGGAGGAATTTTCTCATTTGCCTCTCCGGTTTTCGGGGATTCTCTCAGAAATGTTACCGTCCCTCTTAATGTCAGCGCCGGGGAGAATATATTCGGTTTGCGCTTTGAAATAGATTATGACGAAACTACGCTTCAATTTAACAACGCCGAAAATTGGATTTCCGGTTTAGATTCAGCGGTTAAGGAAATTAACGGAATAAACGGCAGATTGTTTTTATCTGTCGCCGGTTCGCAGAGCTTATCTATAGACGGATTGTTAACGTCGCTTCATTTTGATATAATAGATCCGTCAAAGGAGCAGACTGAAATTATGCTGTCCGCCATGAGATTAAATGAAGACTCAATAAAGACAGATGTATCTTCAGTTATAATCGACTTTATTTCATCCGTTGAAGACGAAGCTATTCCAAATAAATACTCACTGGAACAAAATTATCCTAATCCGTTTAATCCGAGCACAACTATAAAATACTCAATTCCGGAAAACGCGGTTGTGAAAATTGTTCTATACAATTCGCTTGGAGAGCGAGTAAGCGAATTAGTAAACGAATATCATAGCGCGGGACAGTACCGGGTAAACTTCGACGCTTCGGGACTATCAAGCGGAATTTACTTTTACAGTTTAACGGCTAACTCATTCAGGCAGGTAAACAAAATGATTCTGCTGAAATAGCGTAAAACAAAAAACTCAACGTAATTACTAATAAAGCCGGTTGAAAATCCGGCTTTATTATTTTCTTCCGAAGAAAAGAATATTAATTTGGAATTACAAATTAATTTTTTAATTATTTACATAGAAGCAAATAAAAATTAAAGCGGCAAAATGAGAAAGATTGAAGAACTGGATAAAATTGCAATAAGCGTAAAATCGCATAAACTGCTGAAAAAATTGCTGAAAGAAAATCCGAAACTCGAAGAAATTATGCGTTATGCCCGCAACGAAACCGAAGCGTTAGTCGGAGTAAGAAACTGGGCGCTGGAATACCTTCAGGAAAAACCGGAAGCCTTAAAATATTATAAGCGCAAAACGGGAGGTCGCAAAATATTTGAATCGCTCGAATGGCGCGACTATGCCGCAATAAGAATTCTGGATTACGTCGATAACGCCGGAAGAGAATTTGAAGATTTAAATTTAAGGGGAGCTATTGCCGTCAGCAATCCCATTAAACTTATTTGGCTCGGCGTAACTTACGGAACAGGCGGCGCAAAACCGGCGTTCTTTGAAGATATGCTAAATCTTTTTGAACAGTTCTCCGGTAAAACAGAAAGGAAACCGCCTTCCAAAGAAGACGTGGAAAATTGGATGGAAAGATTTCCCTCCGGGTTAGATCCAAGAATAATTAAGCTGCGCGAAGAAAACCGCGATCGAATAATAAACGTAATAATAAACAAAATTGACAGCGGCGAAATATCCGATTCAAAGTATAAATTTGAACCTAGGATGTCTTCCGAACAAAAGTATCTTTCCGTGCTGGAGTGGTGGAAGGAGAGCGTTTTTCATCTCCGTTTTGCAATTCGCTCAGCCGATCTTCTGAACGAGATGCTCGGCTATTCCCTGGATCCCGACACGATGGCAATACTTTACGAAGCCGAAAAAGCGGGCATACCCTTCTTTGTAAATCCGTATTATTTATCCCTCCTTCATGTGCGCGTTCCTTATTTTGCAATAGGAGCCGATTTGGCAATTAGAGATTACATTATTTACAGCAAAAAACTAATCGACGAGTTCGGTAAAATTGTAGCTTGGGAAAAGGAAGATATAGTTGAGCGGGGGAAACCCAACGCAGCCGGATGGATTCTGCCGTCTCATCACAACGTTCACAGACGTTACCCGGAAGTGGCTATCTTAATTCCGGATACCGTGGGTCGAGCATGCGGAGGACTTTGTTCTTCCTGCCAGAGAATGTACGATTTTCAGCGCGGTAATCTGAATTTTAATCTGGATAAATTACGCCCGTCCGAAAAATGGCGGGATAAACTAAAGCGTTTAATGGATTATTTTGAAAACGATTCGCAGCTTAGAGATATACTAATTACCGGCGGAGACGCTTTGATGAGCGGCGACGCCTCGTTAGTGAAAATACTCGACGCGGTTTATGACATGGCAAAAAGGAAAAGAGAAAAGAACAGGAACAAAGCAGATGAAGAAAAGTCGGCGGAAATTGTCAGAGTAAGACTCGGGACAAGGCTTCCCGTTTATCTTCCTCAAAGAATAACGGACGACTTGGCAAAAATATTGGCTGATTTCAAGAAGAAAGCCGAGGAGATCGGTATCAAACAATTCGTAATACAAACGCATATCGAATCGCCGATGGAAATTACTCCCGAAGCAAGGGACGG
>CAYNUJ010000296.1:0-3350 GCA_964400095.1 uncultured Melioribacteraceae bacterium | reverse complement strand
GGTAAATCCGCGAGAAAACTCGTTAAAATGCTCGAACCCTTCGGCAGAAAAGGAAGAAATATCGCCGAGATTGGAATAGGTACAAACGATAAAGCCAAACTCAGCGGAGAGATATTGGAAGACGAAAAAGTAATGGGCACAGCTCATATCGCATTAGGCAACAACCTTTCCATGGGCGGAAAAGTAAACGTAGGAATTCACCTCGACGGTGTAATCAAAAAGCCGGATATCTTTTTCGACGATAAACTGATAATGAAAAAAGGAAAATTGCTGGTTTAACTTGGAAAAATTGGAACGCGGATTTTTATGATAGTTATGATTTCCGCAGATTGGGATTTTTTTATTCTTGCTTCTCACTTTTTTTATTCTCATTCGCGCATTAGCGGCTATTCTTTTCTTCACCGCAAAGACGCTGAGGCGCAAAGGATACTTGGAAAATAAGGAAATATGGGTATATAGTTTTCTCGATCATTTTTTCTTTTTATGTGTATAAATTATTACAAAATAATATTAGAAATAAAAGCTGTTGAATCATTAAATAATAGTCATATAAAACAGACTTTAAATTCTCTTTCGGCATCAAAATTAAAATTAGGTTTATTAATAAATTTTGGTGAAGATAGTTTAAAATATAAAAGAGTGATATTATAAAATTATTGAGGAATTCGTGTCTAAAATAATTCGTGCAATTCGTGTCTTTTTACTGTTGAGGATATTAAACATCTTGCAACTTCAAGCAGTTATGATAGAGGTTATGATTACTTTGAATCGGGCGAAGTTCTTAAAATTGAACGAACCGGTAACCTTTTTGAAGGGACTGTTTACGGTTCAAGAAAATACAAAGTAAGTTTGAATATTAATAATGGCGAATTAAATTTTGGGTGCAACTGTCCTTACGATTTTGGCGGGATTTGCAAGCACGAAGTAGCATTTGCCCTTGAAATATTAGAGGGCAAATATACCAATAAAACAATCCATGAACAAGAGCCGCATTCGCAAAAAGAATTTAACATCAAATTTGACGAAGCAAAAAAGAACAAAAAATTAAAATTCCTGAAACAATTGTTGGATAGAGATATTAATCTTCAACGGCAATTTATTGAGTTTACAAAAGATATTTCCGAAAGTCTTGATAATGTTGTTGGAGAAAAAATTGACGTTGTAAAAGATAAAATCCACTATGAATTATCCGAGTTAGATTTTTATAATATTGGAAATGAATATCATCATCACTATGATTATTGGGATGATGAGGAAATATATAATTATGCCGACGATATGATACAAGATGTTTTTGCTCCATATTTAAACGAAGCAATAAGTTATTTTGAAAAAGGCAATCTGCTGGATGGTATTCGTATTACTCTTGGTATTTACGAAGGCTCACAAAATTTAGATGAATTGGATAATGACGATTACGGCATTTTTGATGGCGAATATAATTCGAGTGTGCATTCTATTCTTAAAGATGCAGTTATTAAAATTGCCTCTAACATCTCCGCTATTGTTAAATCGGATGAGGTTGTAATACAAGTTCTCGATATTATTTTTGAAAGAATGCAGCTCGATAATAATATAATAGAAGTTGAAAACGAGAATGATGATAGCGCAATATTCTATAATATAAAAGATTTCGAACCATTGTTTGAAGCATTAGTTGTAACTGAAAAGACAGCAATGTATCTCTATAAGCAAATAAAGAAAAATAATTTAGAAAATTTTGGAACTTCATATATTATTCTAAATATTGCTGAAATACTTGACGATGAAACTTTATGGATAGATACGGCTGAAACTTTTGCTCCTACCGACAAAACAATTGCAAAGTGGTTGATAGAAAAATATAAGTCAAAAAAAATGGAAACCGATTTTAACCGAATTGCTAAAATGGTATTTCATAATTGGAAAAATGACTTTGATTTATATTTAATAAATAATTTGGATAAAGAAAAACAAAAAGGTTTGTATCTTGATGCGTTAAAAAATTACGTAATTGACAAGCAAAAAATAAGATATTACGAAATTCTAAGAGATTACTTTACTGAAGAAGAAAAAATTAAATTTGTTGATAATTTTAAGGATAATTACAACACAGCGTTTTACGTTCGGTTATTAGAAGTTGAAAAACGATACAAAGAAATTTTAGATTGTGCTTTGCAAAATAAGAATTCCTCCAATCTTGAAGATCTTATTTCTCCAATTCTCAATATTTATCCTTCAGAGTGTTTTTCATTAATTGTAAATAAAAATAATGCTGCATTAAATTCTTATGGAAGAGACCGTAGAACTTATCAATCGATGATGAAAACATTGAAGTTGCTCAAACTAATTACTACAAAACAGAAAGAAGCTACTCTATATTTGGAAAAACTATATAATCACAAACCTAATTTACCTGCGCTAAAAGACGAGATGAGAAAAGCTGGCTTAGACACGAATTCCGATAAAAAACATCGGGACAAGTTTTCACAGATTAACACGAACAAAAACGGATAAAAAATAAATTATTACTTGAAAATTATCTGTCGGTGTATTATTTTGTATTACATAAATTACAAAGGGATACAATATGAGCACAGCGCTTTCTATAAGATTATCGGAGAAACTGGCAAAAGCACTTAGTGAAATCTCGAAAGAAACCGAAAGATCCAAATCTTTCCATATTCAAAAAGCTTTAGAAATGTATTTGGAAGAGCGAGCCGATATGCAAATTGCACTCGATAGATTAAATGATCCTACTGATTCTATTATTACTTCCGATAAAATAAGAAAGCAAATTGGTTTATAAAATCAAATTTAAAAATTCGGTATCAAAAGATTTAAAAAAATAGATAAATCCGTTGCGTTAAATATTTTAGATAAAATTGATGCCGAACTTCCGGTTAACGCTAAAAAACATCCGGCGTTGAAGGGTAGATTTGTAGGATTAAGAAAGTTTCGCATCGGAGAATATCGTATTATTTATTCCATTATTAAAACCGATACTGTTCTTATCTTACGCATTGCACATAGAAGAGAAGTGTATCGGAAGTAAATAAACTCTAAATATTATAATAAAATAATTTATGGTAATTTGTGTCAATAATATCAGCCGCTCGCCTTTCGGTAGAGTTTTAATAGCATTGAGCGAAGATGAAAGCGTTTTTTGGAACACGGATTTTTATGATTGTTCATGATTCTCCCTCCAAAGACGGGCAAGCCTCGCCATAGGCGGGCAAGCGCAGATTAGGATTTTTTTATTCTTGCTTCTTACTTTTCGTTAAAACCTCGTTTTCTCACGCAAAGCCGCTGAGCGCGCAAAGGGGAATAATTCTTAGAAAAGATAATCTCGGTTTTATATTTTGTTTTTT
>CAYNUJ010000295.1:0-3352 GCA_964400095.1 uncultured Melioribacteraceae bacterium | reverse complement strand
CGGGTTTACGCCGAGGGTGACCCGGTGACGGCGGACTTTTCCGCTGATATTACAGTAAATTTGTTTTACACGAAATTCCGGTGGTTTTAACATTCGGAATAAAATAACTGTTCGTAGCGTGAAAGAGCGTTCTTTCCAAAACCGCGGTCGATAAATCCGCGCAAGCCCCGGCGTTCTGATAAAAAGTCGCTTTGTAAGCCAAAATTTTTCCGTCCTTCGTCAGTCCAATTTTATAATCCGCCGAATAGGGATGCCTTTTGCCCGTCATAAATAAATCGTCGTGACGGTTTAGAATGAGCTTCACCGCTTTATTCAATTTGAACGCCGCAAGCGCCGCCATTGCAGCCCAGGGAGTCGCCTGGTCTTCCTTACCGCCGAATCCTCCGCCCAAACGCAACACATCGACTTCAATTTTGTTCATCGGAACGCCGAGAACTTTTGCCGCAGCCCTTTGAACCGCGGTGGGTCCCTGCGTGGAAGAAAATATTTTTATTCCGCCGTCTTCAGCGGGAATTGCCAGCGCGCCCTGGGTTTCTAAATAAAGATGTTCCTGACCGCCGAGATCAACTCTATCTTCTACTATAACCTCGCACTCATTAAAGACTTCGTCAACGTTTCCCGAAGAAAACGTTACCGGCTGCGTAATCAAGTTTCCCTTTCGGTACGCCTCGCGCGGATCTGTAAGCGCTTCCATTTCTTCAAATTTTATCGAAATCAATTTTTTTGCTTTATCCGCCGCTCTCTGGTTTTCCGCAATTACAATTGCTACCGGTTCGCCGATATACTCCAACTCATCTTCCGCAAGCAGCGTTTCGTCGGGAATAATATTGCCGATCTGATTTTCTCCGGGAATATCTTTGTAAGTTAAAATATCCACAACTCCGTCAATCGCCTCTGCTTCGGTAAAATCCATTGAAATAACTTTGCCGTGAGCCGCGGGCGAAGCAAAAACCGACGCGTAGAGCGTTCCCTCCGGAACGGGCATATCGTCGAGGAATATCGATTCGCCTTTTACGTGTTTTATGATATCGCTGCTGTTCATATCAATTCTTCCGACATAATTAATTCCGGCATAACTTCCAGAAAGTGCGCTTTTATCAGTTGATTTAATAAAAGACGTTTGTATTCTTCGCCGCCGCGCACATCGGAAATAGGGGAAATTTCTTCCCTAACGATTTTAAGCGCGTCCAAAATTATTTGAGGCGTTAATTCTTTTTCGGTCAAACTTTCGGAAGTTCTTTTCAAATATTTGGGAACCGGCGCCACTCCTCCCGCGGAAATATGACAGCTAATAATTTTATCTCCGTCCAAAACCAAACTGCAAGCGGAATTAACGCTGGCGATATCCAAGTGCGTTCTTTTGGAAACTTTTTCAAAATTGAAATAAAAATCTCCTTTCGGTTTTTCGAAGTAAATTTCCTCAATTATTTCACCTGGCTGCAAATCCAATTGCTTGTAACCGAGATAAAAATCGGATATCGAAACTTCCCTCAGCTTATCGGCTTTAATTATTAACTTAGCCTGCAGCGCAAGTAGAATAATTGAATAGTCGCCAATCGGCGAAGCGTTAACCAAATTTCCGCCGATAGTTGCCATATTTCTGATAGGAAGAGAAGCGACTAAATTTAACTGTTTAGCCAAGCCTGGGAAATAGTCTTTAATTATTTCCGAATTTTTGAATTTTTCAAACGTAACCGCCGCGCCTAAACGAATGAGTTGACCGTCTTCTTCAATATAGTCTAACGCGCCGGCGTTTACGAATAAAACATTTTTCCCCAATAGATCATCCGGCTTTTGCACAAATAAATCGGATCCGCCGGCTACCGGAATATCAAAGTATTGTCCGTTTTTAGGAACAGTTGTACGGATTTCACCCAACTTTTCGTAGATGCCTTCAAAGAATTCCGGAATATAATTGTTTGCTATTAACAAGCTGATATTAGAAGTTGATTTGTCTGCCAGGTCGTCCAATAATTTCCTTACCGCGCGTTTAATGGATTCATAACCAGTGCATCGGCAGATATTTCCGCCGATGGAATTTACGGCGTCGGTATAGTTATAAATGTCGTTGTTCAGCAGGTAACAAGTGAGAGATATAATGAACCCGGGTGTGCAAAATCCGCATTGTGACGCGCCTTCGTCAACAAAAACTTTTTGCTGAGGCAATAGTTCTGTCCCGTTCAATCCTTCAATAGTAACTATATGGCAGCCGTCAACATTTCCAATCGGATAAATACAAGAAGTAACGGTTTTGTAGCAGACTTCGGAATCGGTAATTTCACCGATAATTACACTACACGCGCCGCAGTCGCCTTCCTTGCAAACCAGCTTCGCGCCGTGAAGATGTTTCTCTTTTCTGATAAAATCGAGAAGCGGTAAAGCGGGGTCAACTTCCGCCGATATTATTGAGTCGTTTAATATGAAGGAGATTTCTTTTTTCATTATTTAACTGCAATTATTCTTTCATAAAACTCATAAAAAAAAAGCTAAATATCAAGAAGAAAGTTTTTGACTTTTAAATGAGAGATTGTAATATTGAGAATACGAACTAATCTGTTGAAAACTTTAAAAGGAGTTTCGATTGGATGATTTGTTATAATGCCTTGAATTGTAAAATCCTCTTGTGTTTTGAGTCACCTTAAGTCCCCTGAATGTTGTGAGTATAATCACTTCATTGCTTCTTTGTGTTTCAAGTCAAAAAAAACACTTGCAATTCAATATATATTTCGGTCAAATTTTCATAAATAATCGGAGACATAAAATGAAAAGAATAAAACAATTAACCCTAAAGTATTTTGCCGTTGCATTGATAATGATTTCGTGCAAAGTAAATTACGCACAGCTCAGCGCCCCTGTTGTTGAGTCGGTTTACGGCGGAAGAATAAACGCAATAACCGGATATGCTCTAACCGTTGATACAACAAGAATTTTTATTTCCACCGAAAGCGCAAACTCGATATTTTATACAGACGTTGCGCACAGCGGCAGTCCGTCTGCAGCATTTTTTGCTCCGTTTAAAGTAATGCCGGGAGCGGACGCCAATGCGGCTTTTGGTTCCGGTATTCAAATACTTGAAGCTCATCCTCAATCGGGTAAAGTATTTTTTGCGGAAAATAGCAGTATCTATTCAACCCATCCGAACAGTACGACTGTCGATACTATAAACACTGTCGGGTTTGTGAAAGATATCTTAATTGTAGATTCAACAATGATATTTATTGCCGACACCAATATACATTTCGGCAAATTAGATAATAACGGTAACTTTACCGAAGACGCCGGTTCGCCCAAATCAATCTCTACTATGGATTTATATGCAAATCTGGCTTACAGTCCGATTGACAGCATACTT
>CAYNUJ010000294.1:1364-3388 GCA_964400095.1 uncultured Melioribacteraceae bacterium | reverse complement strand
GATAAAATGCAAAAAACTGTCGACGGCAATTTGGAAGTTGTGGGAAATTCATTCTCCCTTGCGGATTATTTGAGAAGAATGAATAAAGTAATGCATGCCGACGATGAAGCGTACAATACAATTCCAGATTCGCATAATATGGTCGCACAATACCTTCTTCTTTACGAAATGTCCGGGGACCCGGAAAACCTTTGGAAGGTAGTCGATTACGACTATGCAAAAGCGAACGTTACTTTCCAACTGAAAAGCGATAACTCGAAGGCGATAAACGCAACTTTGGAACAAATTCATGAATTCGAAGATGATTTCAAAAAACTCGGGGTAACAATAAACTACGCAGGTTCGGGTTATAAAGCGCTTGTATTCACCGACTTGATTCTCGAAGGACAAATAATGAGTTTAGTTCTGTCCCTCTTTATTGTGATAATTCTACTTTCTCTCATGTTCAAAAATTGGAAGGTGGGACTTATCGGATCGGTTCCGATAATGATAACTGCGGCAATAAGCTTCGGAATAATGGGCTGGTTCGGAATTCCGTTAAACACAACCACCGCGTTGCTTTCGAGCATTGCAATAGGAATCGGAATCGATTACGCGGTTCACTTTATAGAACAATACAAAGTGAATTCGTCTACCGGAGATATAATGCTTACCGTGCGTAAAACAATGGCGCATTCCGGAAGGGCGATTTTATTTAACGCAATTGTCGTTATTGCCGGTTTCCTCGTTCTCCTTTTCTCGGTCTTTCCTCCCAACAGAGAACTCGGATTTTTAGTATCGCTCAATATGTTCATCAGTTTTGTAGGAACGCTAACGATAATGCTGGTTCTTTTATACAAGTCGAATATCTATTTTGAAAATAAAATTAAAGGAGAAGAATAATGAAAGCTATAAGAATATCATTGCTGTTTGTCGCGCTTTTATTGCTATCGAACACATCCGGTTTGGCACAGAAAATAACCGGACTGCAAATAATAGAAAACGTATATAACCGTCCGGTCGGCGAAGATATGACCGCCGATTTAACTATGACGCTCATTAACTCGAGCGGAAAAGAAAGAGTAAGAAAGATAAAACAATTCTCGCGCGATTTCGGCGACGTGGAAAAAAAGATAATGTTTTTTGTGGCTCCCGCCGACGTTAAAAACACTTCGTTTATGAATTGGAGCTACGACGAAGAAGGCAAAGACGACGATCAATGGATATATTTGCCCGCGCTGAAAAAAGTAAAAAGAATATCAAGCGACAGCAAAAGCGATTACTTTATGGGCTCCGATTTTACTTACGACGATCTCGGCGACCGTAAACCCACGGACGACAACCACACTTTATTACGTGAAGAAAAACTCAAAGGCGAAGATTGCTACGTAGTTGAAAGTATTCCAAAAGACGAAGAATACATGTATTCAAAAACCGTTACTTGGATAATAAAAGACAAATGGATAGGATTGAAAAAAGAGTTCTACGACGAAGACGGCGAATTGCTTAAAATATTAACGGTAAATAAATACGATAAAATAAACGGCTTTTGGATAATAATAGATACTGAAATGAAGAATGTACAAAGAGATCACAAAACCATAATGGAATTAAGAAACGTAAAAATCGACACGAATATTCCAAAATCGAAATTCACTGAAAGAATAATGACAAGAGGCTTATAGAAGAGAGCTTCCCCGCGGTATTTTTTTTACCGCGGGGCGCTTTATTGTAATTATTACAACAACTGAAAGACGCAAAAATGCAAAACAAAAAACTAAATACCGCAGCCCTTCTTATAATACTAACGCTGATATCGTTTTCTCCGCTAAGAGCGCAAGAAAGCGCCTCGAAGAAAGTGAAACTGAAGAAAATTGCGCAGGTTAACGACGGTAACAGTTACTTCACGTTTTTAGGAGGAATAGGCAACATTGAATCGCTTTGGTTCGAAGGGAATATAATTCCGCAATTTCATCTGCGAATAAGCGAAGATTCGAAGTTGATGGGAGTAATTACGCCGCAAATAATTATCCGTATGTACCAAG
>CAYNUJ010000294.1:0-1264 GCA_964400095.1 uncultured Melioribacteraceae bacterium | reverse complement strand
CGTTTCGGAATAATGACAGAAACATTAAGATTTTAATACAGAGAGGAATAAAAAATGAAAAAGATAATTTTAATATTGTTTGCCCTGATAATAGCGCAGCAAACCGGTAACGCACAAAACGTCGATTTTTCGGGGTACGTTAGAACCTATCCCGGAATGCTGATTGGCAACGGTTCAAGCGATTTAGTAATTATGCAAAACACTTTCAATCTCAACATAGAAAATAATTTCGGCAGTTCGGCTTTTAAGGTAAATCCATTAATTTACAATAATTATTCCGACAGTTTAACAATCACATTACGGGAAGCTTATCTCGATTTGTATTTCGATGATTTCGATTTGCGAATAGGCAAGCAGCAGATAGTTTGGGGTAAAGCCGACGGCGTATTTATTACCGATATTGTTTCCCCGAAGGATTTATTCGAATTCTTGCTGCCGGAATTCGACGAAATACGCCGAGGCGTAATAGGCGCTAAATTCGACTATTATATAGACAACAGCACGTTCGAGGTAGTTTGGCTCCCGGTTTTTACACCGACGGTTTATCCCAACGTTAAATCAGCTTGGGCTCCCAAATTACCAGACTTCCCTATCCAGCCTGCTTTCGATTATTCAAAACAGACCGTTACGCCGTCGATGGAAAACAGCGAAATCTTTTTGAAATTTTCCTCGCTGACCGAATTGGTTGACTTTGAACTTATGGGCGGTTATATGTGGGACGACGATCCTACTATGTTCACGAATCTCACTTTCGATCCGAATACTATGACGAAAAAACTTACTATTACGCCGGAACACAAAAGATTAACATTAGCCGGCGGAAGTTTCAGTACAACGCTTGGACCGTTTGTTTTACGAGGAGAAGGCGCTTACTATTGGGGGAAATATTTAAACACCGTTGACCCCTCTATAAATAACGGAGTAATCCAAAAGGATTATCTGCATTACATGTTCGGTGTTGATTTCACATTATGGGATATTAATTTCAGCGCTCAGTTCATCCAGCGCAAAATAATGAATTACGAAAACATAATTGCCTCTAATCCTTATTTCAAAGGCGAGAATAACAACATGATGACTTATCTCGCGCGTTATTCCACGCTGAACGAAACATTGACGTTTGAATTATTTTCTTATTACGATTTCGAATATTCAGGTTCTTTAATTCGCCCCAGAATACTTTACGATTTTTCCGATGCTATTAACCTTCAATTCGGCGCAAACATTTTTACCGGCAGCGAAGGATCATTCGGTCAATACGATA
>CAYNUJ010000293.1:0-3391 GCA_964400095.1 uncultured Melioribacteraceae bacterium | reverse complement strand
TCCGTCGGCGAATAACTTTGCATCTTACAACAATTTAGCTGAAAAATTCAAACTTCCTATCGTGGAAAAACTTATCGAAAGCGAAAAAAATCAGCCGCTTAATTCATTCGGCTCAATCGATTTTGAGCATCCGATATTCAGAGATATTTTCGGAAATAAAAAATCGGTTTCACCCCCAAAATTTTACAAGTATCTGCGCTTCGCTCCATCCATTGAAGGGCGCAAAATTATTTCCTTAAAGAATGGCGCTCCTTATTTGGAAGAATTTAGAAAAGGCGGGAAAATTCTTCTTTTCAATACGCTTCCAAAACTCAATTATTCCGATTTCCCGCTGAAAGGATTATTCGCGCCCCTGCTTTATAAATCTATTTATTACGCGGCGTCGCAGTCCGTTAAAAAAGAGAGATTTGTTACAGGAACAATAATCCCTGTAAATATCGCCGACCTCTCCAATCCCGTTATTGAAGTTCTCGGTCCTAAAAATTATAATGAAAAAATTGATTTGAAAGATTCGCAGGCAAATGTATTTTATTTTAAGAACACCTCCGTTCCGGGGATTTATAAATTTATTAACGATAAACGGCTGATAGATTATGCCGTTGTTAATCCCGATCCGGCAGAATCCGCTCAGCGCTATTTTTCAGTCGAAGATATAAAAAAGCTGCTGCCCGCCGGAAATATAAAATTTAGGATTCTCAAATACGGTTCGGACCCCGGCGAAATTATTACGCAGGCAAAGTTCGGAATTGAATTGTGGAAATATTTATTGATTTTAGTATTAATCCTGGCGTTAGTAGAAATGCTTTTAGCCGGAAATACGAAAAACGAAATTGTTAATTTGGATAAAATTTGATATGCTCGATTTAAAAAACACAGTATTGGAAAAATGTATTATTGTAGGCGTTAAAACATCGCGTTACCACCGTATGCAAATTGAGGAAAATTTGGATGAGCTTGAACGACTCGCCGAAACGGCTGGAGCGGATATTATTTTCAGAGTAATTCAGGAAAAAAGAAATATCGATCCGGCATTTTTTATTGGAAAGGGAAAAGCCGCTGAAATTGCCGAGTTAGCCGATCTAAACGAAGTATCGGCAATAATTTTCGACGACGACTTAAATCCAACGCAGATACGAAATTTAGAAGAACTAATAGATAAAAAGATAATCGACAGGAGCGGATTAATACTCGATATTTTCGCTTCTCACGCAAAAACGAACGAAGCCAAAACTCAAGTGGAATTAGCTCAGCTTGAGTATATGCTCCCCCGCTTAACGCGGGCATGGACTCACCTTTCCAAACAATACGGCGGCATTGGCACAAAAGGTCCCGGCGAGACTCAAATTGAAACCGACAGAAGAATTATCAGAACAAAAATTAAAAAATTAAAAGAGCGTTTGGATAAATTTGAATCGAGGCAATTGACTAAAAGTCTTCAGCGGAAGAATTTCTTTACTACTACGCTTGTAGGATATACGAACGCCGGTAAATCGACGCTTCTTAATCTGCTGACCGACGCCGACGTGCTCGCCGAAGATAAACTATTTGCCACTCTCGATTCGACTACGAGAAGTTTTGAAATTAAAAAAGGAAGACCGATACTGATTACCGATACAGTTGGATTTATCCGTAAACTTCCTCATAATTTAATAGCTTCATTTAAAAGCACTCTAAATGTAGTTCGCCAAGCGGATTTAATACTCCACGTCATTGATATTTCTCACCCGTTTTATAAAGAGCATATTCAAATTGTTGACAATATGCTGAAAGAACTGGACTGCAGCAATAAGCCCGCGCTGATGATTTTCAACAAAGCGGACGCGGTTAAAGATAAAACCGTTATGGAATATGTATCCAATAAGTTTAAAAATTGCGTCGTGATATCCGCGGCAAAGGGAATAAATATAAGCAGGTTGAAAAAAATTCTTTCCGATACAATTGAGAGTAATTTTGTCGAACAATCCGTTACACTGCGAAACGACCAATCGAGACAAATTGCATTAATTCATCAACTAGCTGAAGTATTATCTATTGACTATGAAGATGATTTCGTTTTGATTAAATATAAAGCTAATCTCGAAAATAACAGCAAAATAGCGCAAACCCTTGAAAAGACGCAAGGACGCAGAGAAATATAGACCGCGGATTTACCCGCCCAAGGCGGGTGAACACAGATCAAACGGATTTGCACGGAGAGGAATAATTAAAAATTAAAGACACATTAAAGGATGCTTATAAGTTGAATGATTGTCCAGCATTTGAGTCTCGATCATTTAGACTTCCAGCAAAGAAAGCCGTCATCGCCTCATCAACAAAGAGGAATATTCGTCATCGCGAGTGAAACGGAGTGAAGCGAAACGATCTGTTAAAATGTTCTCCAATCTTTGATTCTGCTGTGGTTTCAAAAGATTGCTTCGCAGCTCCGCTCCTCTTAATGACAGTTCTTAACTCTGTGGTTAAACAAGATTTCCTCTTAAACGCGGAGAAACATCGAACGCGGATCAAACGGATTTTGAATCCTCCTCATTCGCGCAACTTGTCCCGATGTTTTTCATTGGGATTCGCGGCTTTTCCATCTCACTTCAGAGACGGTTAGATTTTTTTGATTTTGTTTTTCCCAACGGTGAATCTCCGCATTTTCTTTTAGCTTCCGCATTCTTTATTTTTGCTGGATGTTTTTCAACAATTGAGTAAAAAATGAGATTAAGCAAGAATTTTATCCCCACTTTAAAAGAAGTACCCGCGGATGCCGTAATACCGAGTCATATTTTGATGGTTCGTTCCGGAATGGTGCGTATGCTTTCCGCCGGAATTTATTCCTTTCTGCCGCTCGGATATAAAGTAATTAAAAAAATATCGGAAATTATCAGGGAAGAAATGGATGCCATAGGCGGACAAGAGTTTCATCTTCCGGCGCTGAATCCGAAAGAAATTTGGGAGCAGACCGGACGTGTGGAAGCTTTCGGCGATACTATGTTTCATTTAAAGAACCGCGACTATGTTTTAGCTCCTACCCACGAAGAAATAATGACTTGGCACGCGAAAGGCGTTCTTAAATCTTATAAAGATTTACCGCAAATCTGGTATCAAATTCAGACTAAGTTCCGCAACGAACCCCGTCCTCGAAGCGGAGTTATTCGCGGAAGGCAGTTTTTAATGAAAGACGCGTATTCGTTTGACGTAGATTTTGAAGCGCTGGATAAATCCTACGAAGCGCACGATAAAGCGTATAGAAAAATATTCGACAGATGCGGAATAAAATATTTTGTTGTAGGCGCTTCGAGCGGCGCGATGGGCGGAAGTAAATCCGAAGAGTTTATGGTTAAATCCGACGCCGGCGAAGATACAGTAGCGCACTGCGAAAGCTGCGGATACGCCGCCAATGTTGAAG
>CAYNUJ010000292.1:0-3422 GCA_964400095.1 uncultured Melioribacteraceae bacterium | reverse complement strand
ATTTATGCGCCGACTTGAACTATTTGAAGATTTACATCAATGAGATAAAAAGGAAATAAAAAAGCCGGTAAAAACCGGCTTAAATTTTTGATTGTTTTCTTAAAGTATCGGCGTATTTTTCCGCAACTTCCTGAACCGACCTGCTGGAAATTAAATTGTAAATTTTGTTTCTTAATTCCGACCATTCCTCATGCAGCGGGCAGGGAGTTTCGTCGGAACATTCTTTTAGTCCGGTAACGCATTTCAAATTAATAACCGGTCCTTCAACTCTTTCGACAATTTCCAAAATAGAACTTTTAAGAGCTAATTCGGTAATTTTGAATCCGCCGCCTCTTCCTTTGAATGAATCTACATATCCGTATTTTGCCATTCGTTGTAGTATTTTGGCGAGGTAGTGCGCAGGGATTTCTTCCGATTTTGCAATTTCGGAGGACATGATTAAAATGTCTTTCTGCTGGCGAGCAAGAAATAAGATAGACCTAATTGCGTATTCGCCTGTTTTGGTATAAATCATTCTTGATTCCTTAAATTAGTGCAATATATAAAGATTATTTTATCCTTTAATAAATTAAGTAAAAGAGTACTTATTGTCAAGTTTTTATAGCTCAAAAAAGATACTTGCTGTCTGATATATTTATTTTTACGGAATTATTTACCGCGGATAAGAGATTTGATCTGAAATTATCGACGGAATCAGCGGAAATAAAACAGTACATTACAGGAGTTGACTCAAAATCGTTTTCAATTTTAATCGCTCCGAACTTATTGATAAAATGATGAATGGTTTTAGTCAGCGGATACTCGTACTCAATTTTTATCTTATTAAAATATGTTTTTTCAATTGTCTCAGCGTTTTGAAGAGTTTCCAGCGCGGAATTGTAATAAGCTTTGCCGAGCGGACCGACGCCTAATTTAACGCCCCCGAAATATCTAACTACAATTACGAGTACGTTTTTTAATTCACAATGGTTGAGAGCATTTAAAATTCGTTTCCCCGCCGTTCCCGAAGGTTCTCCGTCGTCGGAAAATTTTTCGTTATCCCCGGCTATGTAAGCGTAACAATGATGCGTCGCGTCGTAATATTCTTTCCTAATATCGGAAAGAATTTTTTTCGATTCGTTTTTATCCGAAATCGGGAAAGCTTTTCCTATGAAAAGAGACCCTTTCTCTTTAAATTTACTTTCTGAAGGGGAAGAAATAGTTTTAATTTTCACGCCGTAAAATTTATTTTTTAAAAAATTTGTTTTTCTCTATATCTATAAGTAAAATAAAGTTTTAAACTTTTACAAATCTGCAATGAATTATTACGATAAAATAAAGATTAAAGGCGCTCGGGAACATAACCTTAAAAATGTTGATGTGGAAATTCCCAGGGATAAATTTACCGTTATCACGGGATTGTCCGGTTCGGGTAAATCTTCACTGGCATTCGATACAATTTATGCCGAGGGACAGCGGAGATATATTGAATCTCTATCGGTTTACGCCAGGCAGTTTATGAATATGCTCGAAAAACCGGACGTTGATTTAATTGAAGGACTGAGTCCGGCAATTTCAATTGAACAGAAAGTGACATCCGGAAATCCGCGTTCAACTGTCGGGACTGTAACTGAAATTTACGATTATTTGAGGCTCCTTTATGCGAGAGCGGGAACGGCGCATTGCTATAACTGCGGTTCCAAAGTGGAGAAGCAATCGACCGAGCAGATTATCAATTCCGTTCAAACCAAATTGGATGGAAAAAGAATTGTTATTCTCGCGCCGGTTGTCAGAGGCAGAAAAGGTCATTATCGGGAGTTATTCGAGGAAATTCAGCGCGACGGATTTTTGCGCGTGCGCATTGACGGTGAAATAAAAGAAATTGAACCCGGAATTAAAGTTGACAGATATAAAATTCATAATATAGAAATTGTTATTGATAGACTGACCGTTAAAAAAGGAGGCAGATTCCGTTTAAGCGAGTCGATTGAAGTGGGGCTGAATTTCGGAAACGGAAATGTAATTATCAGCGATTCCAAAGAGGACGTAATTTTCAGCCGTCATCTCGCTTGTTCAAAATGCGGTATTAGTTACTCCGAATTAGCTCCGAATTCCTTTTCCTTTAATTCGCCGTTCGGTTCGTGCCCCGATTGCGAAGGTTTGGGCGAAAAAAGTGAAATTGACGATGATTTGATTATCCCGGATAAAAGCAAAACGATAAACGACGGCGGAATTGAAGCTCTCGGCAAACCGCGGAAAATATGGATTTTCAGTCAGATGGAAGGAGTTGCGGAATTCTTTAATTTCGATTTCGACACGCCGCTAAAAGAATTAAATGAAGAACAGCTCTATGTTCTGCTTTACGGCAGTAAGGAAAGGATACCGTTCATTTATAAATATAGCGGCGGACGCACGGTTACTTATAATCATAAATTTAACGGAGTGGTAAAATATATTAAGCATTATTATCAAAACACTTCATCCAACTCAATACGCGAGTGGGCGCTCTCCTTTATGCGAACCTGCCAATGTTCTTCGTGCGGAGGCGGACGCCTTAAAAAGGAATCTCTTTCGGTTCATATAAACGGAAAAAATATAAGCGAAGTAACCGCTTTATCTATTGAAAGAGCGAAAGATTTTTTCTCAAATTTACAACTCGAAGGACGTTCCCGATTAATTGCCGAGCCGATACTAAAGGAAATTAATGCAAGACTTGATTTCCTTTTAAATGTTGGATTAAATTACCTAACGCTAAACCGCTCGGCTAGAACTCTTTCCGGCGGCGAAAGTCAGAGAATACGTTTGGCTACGCAAATCGGTTCGCAGCTTGCCGGCGTTCTTTATGTTTTGGACGAACCGAGTATCGGTCTGCATCAGAGCGATAATTTGAAATTAATAAATTCCTTAAAAGAACTGCGTGATTTGGGCAATACGGTAATTGTTGTCGAGCACGACCGCGAGACGATTGAAAGCTCGGATTACCTGGTTGATTTGGGTCCCGGAGCGGGAGAACACGGAGGGGAACTTTGCATTGCCGCCCCAACGGAAGAAATTTTTAATTCCGGTAACGGGATAAATTCTATAACCGTGGATTATTTGAAAAGACATAAAGAGATTCCGGTTCCCCGAAAGAGGCGAAAAGGAAGCGGCTCTTTTATTAAATTGATTGGCGCCGAAGGCAATAATTTGAAGAATATAAATGTTTCTATTCCGATAGGAACTTTTACGGCTGTTACCGGCGTTAGCGGTTCGGGTAAATCAACTTTGGTTAACGACACGATTGTGAGAATTTTGATGAAACAATTCTACAGATCAAAAGTTCTTCCGCTTAAACACAAATCAATTGAAGGGCTTGACTCCATTGACAAAGTGATTGAAATTGATCAATCGCCTATAGGCAGAACGCCGAGATCCAATCCGGCGACTTATACCGGCTTGTTTAC
>CAYNUJ010000291.1:2335-3461 GCA_964400095.1 uncultured Melioribacteraceae bacterium | reverse complement strand
GCAGTCATTCTGAGTCCCGCTCTTTGGGACGAAGAATCTGTTAAGCGAAAAGTGGGAGAAATTCTTCACTTAGTAGTATCCTTAAAACGGATACTATAAATTCAGAATGACAATTTGTCAGTTATGCAAAGGTTTCCCGGAATTTACTTCCGAAAACAAACACACCGAATTATCAGCCGGAAATTCTTTCCCTGGCAGAAATGTTTATACCTCTAATTTTATTACTTTTCCACATTAAATCTTAAACGATGTTTCACCCAATGGCGGCAGGAGTAATGATGGATAATATGCTTATTGAATGGATTGGATATACAGGATCGGCTTTAGTTGCCTTATCGCTAATGATGAAAAACATTTATCGTCTGCGGAGAATAAATCTCATCGGAGCTTCAACATTTTCTTTTTACGGTTTCTTGGTTGGAGTTTATCCCGTGGTATTTCTTAACAGCTTTATTGCTTTAGTCGATATTTATTATTTAATCAGAATGAAAAAGGCGAAGGACTGTTTCAGCTTAATTCCGGCGCTCGATTCAACTCATCCGTATATGACAAAATATTTTGAGTTTTATAATGACGATATAAGAAAATTCTTCCCGGATTTTAAAAGAGAGGAGTTACCCAACGCGAAGTTCTTTTTCGTTTTAAGAAATATGATGCCCGTCGGAATTTTTGTATTCGAAGAATCGTCCGACAACGAAGTAATAGTTCATCTCGATTACGTTATTCCTATGTACCGGGACTTGCAGAACGGCAGATTTGTTTATTCCGCCGAGTCAAAATTTCTGAAGGCGAGAGGATATAAAAGATTGATCTCCTTTACAAACGTTAAAGAACACGCGAATTATCTAAAAAAAGTCGGGTTCTACGAAAAGGAAGAACGCGTTTTTGTTTTGGAGATATAAACCTATTTGTGAGTTCTCTTTATTGGAAGTATCTCAAGAATTTGGCTTTGACAATAAAAGAAAAAAGTAATAAGTTGCATTTGTCTTATTGATGATTGAGGCTGATTCTTTTTAATGCGCTTAAATTTTAAAATAATCGTTTATCTGTTTTTGTTTGTTCTTCTATTGGTTCCCCCCGCAAATATACGCGCTCAATCCATTAAACCGGATTATTCACAAATGGA
>CAYNUJ010000291.1:0-2235 GCA_964400095.1 uncultured Melioribacteraceae bacterium | reverse complement strand
TTCTGGATGATATCGGCGGCTCCAACGGATTATTTAACTTTCGGCGTCGGATTGCCGTTTTTTCCAAACAGTAGATTCGGGACTTATTACGGTTATACAAAAGTTCGTTTGATTGATTATAACGGTATCTTCATATCCGTCGGCGCTGCCGGAATTGTCGGCGCGGGAAATTTCGAATACGCTCCCTTTGAAGTAATTTCATACAGCGCCGAGAAATTTTCCCTGACAGCCGGATTATACAACAATATCAATAATTCGTCAATGTTCTATTTTGGGGGACAGATAAAAATAGGCGCTCATTCGTGGTTCATAACCGAAAATTGGATTGTGCCAAACTCTAAAATAAACGCTTTCTTTTTTGCCATAAGGTATAGCGGCGAGTATTTCAGCTCGGATATCGGATTCGTTAACGCGTGGGAATCGAGAAACGGATTTCCTTTTTTACCTTGGATTGGATTAAATTATAATTTCTAATTTTGAATTATTGGAGAGACGGTGGTTAGCACAATAAAAGATATGTCGAAAGATGAATTGCTGAAATTATTGGAGGTTTACGCTAAAAATTGGCTTGCCCACGACGGAAGCTGGTTTCTTTCAGCCGAGGAAACCCACGGTATGGAAACGGCTATGGACTTAGACGCAAAAGCGTGGGAAAAATTCGCGGTTATTGAAGCGAAACGAATTAAGCGTGAATTTAATTTACCCGAAAACGGGGGATTGAAATCTCTCGAACGCGCTTTGAATTTACGTTTGTACGCAGCAATTAACGAACAGAAAACCGAATGGATTGACGATAAAACGCTTTTATTTAAAATGATAAAATGCAGGGTGCAGGACGCCCGGAACAGAAAAGGACTGCCTTTATTCCCGTGTAAATCCGTCGGTATTATTGAATTCTCTAATTTCGCAAAAACAATAGACGCGAGAATTAAAACGGAAGTTGTTTCATGTCCGCCGGACGAAGTAAAAGATTTTTACTGCGGGTGGAAATTTACTCTGGAGGAAAACAATGGATAATGAATTTAACTGCGAACACTGCGGCGCGGTTGTTAATGAAGCGGATGACTTTTGTCCGGATTGCGGCGGACTTTTTATTGAAGATGCCAAATGTGTAAATCATCCCGAGTTGAACGCCGAAGCCGTCTGCGTTATTTGCATGGAACCCTACTGCAAAATATGCATCGGTTCCGGCAGGGAAATTTATTTATGCTGCAGGCATGAGAATTACGAAATTATCGAAGGATACACAAAAGTTTACGGAACTCTCGACGCCCTCGACGCAGAATATATTAAATCTGTTCTCGCCGGGGAAGGTCTGCATCCGTTTGTCTTTAAGCGGAAAGCGTCTCCAATTCATGTGGGTTATGAAAACCACACTCTATTTCGGTCTGCGGGGGAAAAACCCGGGCACAGCGTAAACGAATACAAAGTTATGGCGCCTTTTCAAGAAGCGCTTCAAGCGGAAAAGATTATTTCCGAATTGAATGAAGATTGATTTGAATTGGCGTTTAAACATCATGAAGATTAGAACCGGAGTTGTCGGAGGCATTGCGATTCTTTTTATATTAAACGGATGCGCGATATTTTACGCTCCTTCCCTTCCTAATATTCCATTGTTCTCCGAAGAGGATAATACTAACTTAAATGCGTCGCTTTCCGCTTTCGGAGCTGAATTCCAAGGCGCTCAAAAAATATTCGATGATTTTGCGGTAATTGTCAACTATCAAAGAATTGACCAAAACAACGACAACGGCGGTAAGATGGATTCTAAAACATTCGAGGCGGGATTGGGATGGCTGCTTACAGGAAACGAGCATCTCCGTTTTGAAATCTTTGCCGGCGGAGGAGTAGGCGCTTTCGATTTGAAAAATCCGCAATTTGTGATTGGCGAATTCGGAGAAATTATTACGGCAAAAGGAAATTTGCAGAAATTTTTTGTACAAGCCAATTTGGGAACTTCTTTTATGTTTTTCGAATCCGCGATATCGGCAAGATTTGTAAACAATAATTTCACGAATTTACGTTATACTAATTTAGCCTACAAGCCTACTACTAACCTCTCTTTTTTTGAGATCGGAATTTTGCTGCGGTTAGGTCCGCCCAAAGTTAAACTGCAGTCATTTTTCGGAATTTCGACATCGCTCGGCGACAAAAAAACCGCGCTGGAATATTTCCCAATAATTTTCGGCGTGGGAATAAATGTGAGGTTTTAATCATAAAGCGTTTCGAATAACC
>CAYNUJ010000290.1:0-3467 GCA_964400095.1 uncultured Melioribacteraceae bacterium | reverse complement strand
AAAAATCAACATCAACGCTGTTTGCAGAAGGAGAAACAGAAACGACGAACGGTTGAGGAGTTAACTGTATTTCTTGAGTTGGCAAACTTTCGTTACCGGTAGAATCCATACTTGAAATTTTATAATAGTATGTTCTATTATTTTCTAATCCCACGTCGGTATATGTATATACGGAATCTCCATTATATGCGACGCTATCCCATTTGAGATATTCTTGGATGGATTTACGATAGATATAGAACTTGGAAATATCGGGTTCAAGTAAAGCGCTCCAAGTTAACGCTGCTTTGTGATCCAATGACCTTCCGGTGAGCGAATAAGGAGGATTTGGAGCCGTAATGTCGATCCCTATTCCGCTTAAAAAAACTTTGGCGATGGGAGAATCATTATCATTTGAAAAAATAAACAACGTGTCTGAATACGCTCTTCTTTCCGTTGGCGCAAAAGTAATCTTAAACGACAAAGAATCGCCGGGAATAATTGAACCTGCGTTAACCGAAGAGCGGAAGTTTGACGAAGAAAATTTAATACTATCAATATTGAGATTCTGCTCTGTTCCTTCATTATAAATTGTAATGGAATATTCCGACAGCGAATCAAGTTCCACATTTCCAAAATCAAATGAGTATTCCGAGAGAAATATATCGGCTTCGCGCTGCTTGTTTTTGTAAAACAATAATTTACCCGATTGAATATCAAGAATCGATAGATCAAGATCGGAATCCGAATCAAAATCCAACGGCGCCGCAGCGAATGAAGTTCCCGGATTACTAATATTTTCTACTGTTGTGAAAGAGGCTTGTCCGTCATTATATAATATTTTCAAAAAACCGGATTGATTAAAAGCTAAGATATCTTTATTTCCGTCGCCGTTGAAGTCATTAAGAGAAAAATCGGAAGTTAATAATCCTAAGTCTAAAGTACTTGTTACATTAAAATTACCCGCTCCGTCGTTGTGAAGAATTGTTAAATAGGAACTGTTCAAATGGCTGACAAGAATATCAATCCCGAGTTGAGTGTCAATATTTCCAAGAAGTAAATTATGAGGAGACTTGTTAAAAGAATATTTTTTTAGATTATTAAAATTCCCGGTACCGTCGTTAAATAATACGGAAATAGAGTTGGAGGTTATCTCCGCCGTTATTAGATCAATATAATTATCGCCATTAATATCTCCTAGAAAACTTCCGTTTGCGCCGGCAAGAGAATCTATATTAATAGGAGCGCCAAATTTCCCTTTGCCGTCATTTAAATAAATGTTTACTTTATCGGATGATACTGCTACAATATCCCGATCCCCGTCAATATCGATATCGCCTACGGAAAAATCTGTCAATGTTGCGCTCACAAAAAACGAGGAACTATTTGTAAGACTAATTGATTTATTATTCGTAACAATAAAAATCTTGCCCGATGTTTTATCGTCAAACGCAATGTCCAAATATCCGTCGCCGTTAAAGTCGGCGGAATAAATATTTTCCGGGTCAACCGCAGAAGGATAGGTAAGCGACACGGATGAACTGATACTGCCGTGACCATCCATTAATAATATTTTAACGGTTTTTCCGCCAATTGTACAAATATCATAAATTCCGTCATTGTTGAAATCACCCGTAATAATTGATTTTGCATCCTGCGGAACATCTAAATTTGCAAATTGATTGAATTTACCCGAGCTGATTTTTGTTTTTACGCTATAACTCCATAAATACGGTTTGCTTATCTTCTCATCGAACCCGCTCCGAAATTCCGAAGTAATTTCCAGATTAATAGATTCTCCGGGTAAAAAATGACCGCTTGGTAAAATTTCCAAAGTATTTGCGCTATTGTCAAATACAAATTGTGACGGATGATATCCGCTTTTATTACCATAAACTAAAATAGTTGAGTCATTCAGAGAACTTTGTCCGGCTGTAAAAGATAATGTTAAATTCCATTTTACGGAATCTTTGGATATCAAAGATGACGAAAGAGGCTGAATTGAAGTAACGCCGAGAAAAATAGGAGTGGTTTCAATTACTTCCGAAAAAAGACTTTCGTTTCGTGAACTATCCATTGCGGAAATTCGATAATAATACTTTGTACCGTTTATCAGCCCTGAGTTTTCATAATATTCAACGTTGGAATTACTTGGATGCACACTGTCGATCAAAGAAAATTGAGTTCCGCCGGTTTTGCGATAAATGAAATATTTTAATAGATCAGGTTCGTTGTTGGCGTCCCAAAACAGCTCAACCGATTTATCTTTCCTTTTCGATACGACATTTAGAGGCGCTTCGGGAGCGGTAAGGTCAATACCATTTCCGTAGATTGGAACCAAAAGCGCCGGTTTATCATAATCATTGCTGCTTATTTTCAATGTGTCGCGATATTCAATCCGGTTTACGGGAGCAAAAGTTATGAATAAAACCGCCGAATCTTTGGGATTAATGGAAAAGCTGCCTGATGAAAGTGTAAATACCGAACTTTTGCGACTTATTGAACTAATTTTTAATATCTGAGATAACGCGTCATTTTTAAGAATTAATGAAATTCGTTTTGTGGAATCTAATTCGACATCTCCAAAATTTAGCAAATTATCACTTAATACTATTTTAGCGTTATAGCTTCTGAATAATGAATCGGTAATTGAAATATTAAAAGCCGTAAACGGATCAGCGCCAAAATTTCCGTTTCCTTTAACGACAGTCGAATTTATGTGATAAACTCTCGGTTTATTAACGCCAAGATTCGTATAATACCGGAGTGAAATTTTATTACCCGATTTAAATCCTACCAATCCGTTTGAAGAATTCTCTTTCCATGCAATTCCTTCAATGGGCTGAATACTACTCCAATGCTGCACGGTATTGTTATCAATTAAAACGGACCCGACACATAATTCGCCGTCGAATATTCCAATCTCATCTCCATATTTCGGAGTAAGCGAGCTTAAAGCGCTTATGTCGTTTATAACAATTGTATATGGCAGTCCGGTTGGTTTTACCGCGCCGAAAAAGTCGGAATACCCCGCGCCGGAAACTTTAATTTGTGCCGTCGGAATATTTGCCGATGAGTTATTTATCGAAATAACGCCGTTATATTCCTGAAGCTGCGCAGGAGAAAAAGAAATTTCAATTTGCTTTGTTTCCCCGGGTTTGAGTAGAAAGGTATTTGGCAAAGCTTTAAACGCCGAGTTATCCGACGAAACCGAATTGATGTTTATGTCGGTGGAACCGCCGTTAAATAAATTAATCTTTTTCCTACTCTTTTTTCCGATTACCGTATTACCGAATTGTATGGAATCAACAGGAATCTCCAATCGCGATGTCTCTGTTGGTAAACCTACGCCATGGATTGTTATACTTTTTGTAGGAGTTACCGGATCGTCGCTATATAATATTATCCTATCCAAATACTCTTTCTGCGCTTTCGGAGCAAAATTGATTGTAAATGTTCTCGAAGAATTCGGAGGTATTTCTGAATAG
>CAYNUJ010000289.1:0-3491 GCA_964400095.1 uncultured Melioribacteraceae bacterium | reverse complement strand
AGAGTAAAAGCGCCGATTAATACTCCGTCGAAATTATTTTCTATAAAAATCGGTATTATAACCTGCAGTCCTAATTTTCCGCTGTTAAGAAAGTTTCCGGTTAATATTTGCAATGAATTAGTTTGCTTTGATATTTTAAATAATTCCTTTCTTTTTTCTTTAAGGAAAGAATTATCGTCAATTTTGAATAATTGCTTATCAGAAAGAACTTCTTCAATGAGATTATAACCGGAGTCAATCATTTGAATAGCGTTTAAAGAACTATAATTATTAATATAAAATGTGGCGTCCTGGCGCCATATTGAAATCGGCGTGCGATGCTGAATTTCCCATCTTTTAGCCATTCTATTAAGCGCAAATATTCTGGTTTTAAATTCGTTTTCAAAATTATTTTTTATTAGAGCTAAATCTGATTTAATCATTTTTTTGGCCATTAGCGCTTCCTCGCCAAGAAGAGCCTGCCAAATCGTTACCGACATTACAATCCCGAATATCCCTATGAATATTAGCCTAAGTTTATCTGATTTCATCAAATTATCTTTAAAGCTGCTTTTTATAATAGTAATTATGCCGATTCCGATTACGCTGTTTAAAATTGAAGCCAATAAGGAAATTTTGACATCGTCAATCAGAAGTAATGGAGCGTCAAATAAATAGGCTGTCAGCCGGGTTATTCCGAAGGATAGAATTATAATACCGAAAGTGAAGAGAATATTTGAATATTTTCGCGCGTGATTTGGAATTGATAGAAGACCTGCGGTTACGCCGGATAGTAAAATTGTCATTGTATAAAAGAAAAATAGATTACTTTGAAAAATATCGCCTATTCCCAAGCCGGTATCAAAATTTAAGTCAAAATTGAAAAATAGCCGGAATAGAATAATCAGACTCAGCGCTATTGCAAATATCCCGAGTGAAAAAGAAATCGATTTTTTTTTGATAAGCAAAAAAAAGAAGGATAAGAGAACGCTGAAATAACCTATGAAAATAAAACTTTGCATAATTAAAAACTAATTATAATAATAAATAGAGAATAAATGGAAACTTGCATAAAATAAATCGACAATATATTATTTGTATTCAATTGGAATTAATCGGCTAAATTTAATTTATGAAGGCGTATTTTATATAGCGAATAAATAATATATTATATCTTCATATAAGTTTAAAGAAATTGTAATAAAAAGTAAAGTAAAAAGAAAGCGGCTAAATAACCTGGCGCGGCATAGCCGACGGCAAATAATTCATAGGTAAAAAAAGTTCAATGCAAAATAATATTGGGTATAAGGGTATAGCGGTATAAAGGTATATTATTGTTCCAATCAACGATAATACAATCTGTTGAAAGACTACTTGATAGTATAGACCAAGTTTCACCCAAATCATCACTTGAAAGAAAAGCTGAATTAGTCATATTATCAAAAACCGCGGCATATATTATATTACTGTCTATAGGATCTAATGCAAAGGTTAGTTGATTCCCATGACTCGACGACCCTATACTGCCTAAATCATCCCACGTATTACCGCCGTCGGTAGTGCGTATAATATCTCTCAAAAAGAGATCTATTTTTACTTTTCACTACTCTCGTCATTTCAGCAAAAGCATCTTACGGGTAAAAGAAACCGCGCCCGCCGTGAGTTTGTAGAAATATATTCCCGAAGCGAGTGAAGAACCGTCAAAAATAATTTTATAACTTCCGGCGTTTTGCGCTTTGTTCACAAGCGTTGTAATTTCTCTCCCGAGCTGGTCATATATTGTTAGTTTAACAAATCCCCCAGCCGGCAATTGATAACTGATAACTGTAGTTGGGTTAAATGGATTAGGGTAGTTTTGACTAAGAGTGAATTTTCCGTAAATTTATCTCTTTGAACACCTACTAATAGCCCCAACGTATCTCCGTTTATAACCGCTCCGCGAACATATTCAGGAGGTTCCCAATAATCGTCATAATTTCTTAGAACAGCTCCCAATCCGGCAGCAAGAACTTCTTTTTTGCGGAATATATCATAGTATTCATCATCAACTAATTGTCTTGAGAACTCATGTATCTCTTTAAATACTGTGCTTTTTCCTAAGTATTCGCCTTCATAGACAGCTACAACTTTCTTATAATCTCCTTGCAGTGAATCAAAATCATCCCTAAAAATCCACCATGCATCACCGAACTGTGCATCTAATTTATAAATTAAGTCAATTTTATTCTGACTTCCATAAACAAGAAAATTTGAATCAATATAAAAATTGGGATGTGAAGGTATATTTCCATTATATGAGATATAGATTAACCTCGTACTATCCAATAGCACCGAATCCTTATAAACTTCCTCATCAAGAAAAATTCTATCTAACTGCGCCCACTGCCAGAAGTTTCCTTCCTTCATCGTGAAAAAGCTGTAGGGATCAACATCAGCGCTATCAAGCGCTGTATAATTATTGTTATTTTCATCAAAAAAACTAATCGTTTGAGAATAAACGGAGTATGTTAAAATAAATAGAACTGCCAGGCATTTAATAAACCGGTTCATTGCAATATCCTTTTTAAAAATAGAGAACGGTTGTTTTAACTTCAAATTGTTGAAAATTTCTTTTCGCCCTTTCCCGTACAAAAAGAGCAAACTTCGGCGGCGGGGTAAATCTCTTTAGCCTTTTTAAGGGCGTCTTGAGCGTTACAAAAAAGTCCCAGACTAATTCTGTTTTTTTCAATAGACAAAAAGAAGCAGCTCTCCTTGTGGACTTCATGTTTGCCGTTAATTTGTGAATTCCTATTTACAAAATATTCTTCTTTCTTTATCTTTTTCATTTTTTAAAGCTCCGCCTGGTAACTCACAATTTGTTACTAAGCATTATTTTAGTGAATGCATCCGTTCTATCTTTCTCCGCGTCTTTGCGTCTCCGCGGTTAAGAGAGAATCTTGCTTAACCACAGAGTTAAAAACTGTCATTCCGAACCGAGCAATAGCGAGCGTGAGGAATCTTGAGAATATCCGAAGCGTAAAAGATTTTTCCTCTCCCGACAAAATACGTCGGGATCGTCAAAATGACTGTTAAATTTTTTCGTTTCATCCGTGTAAATCCGTTCAATCCGCGTTTACTTAGCCTCTGGCTGGTCATCAGTGTTCTATCCAAATCAGTAAAAAAAAGCCGTACTTTCGCAGTAAAAATAATTCAGACACGAATTACACGAATTACACAAAGAAGCGCTTTTGAATTTTCAATTCTTCATTTTCAATTCTTCATTCTTAATTCTTCATTCTTCTCATCCGTGTAAATCCGTTTAATCAGCGTTCACCCGCCTTGGTCGGGGTAAATCCGCGTTCTATCCTCGGTAAAAAAAGCCGAACTTTCGCCCGGCTTAATTCTCAATTCTCCATTATTTTAATAATATCATCTTCCTGCTCGCAGAAAACTCATTCGCCGATATTCTGTAGATATACACTCCGCTCGATAGTTGAGACGCGTCGAAACTAATCTCATACCTTCCTTTCTGC
>CAYNUJ010000288.1:0-3530 GCA_964400095.1 uncultured Melioribacteraceae bacterium | reverse complement strand
TTATCGCTTTAACTTGTTTTACATTATCCGCGCTTTTAACGCTCTCCATAAAAGATACAACATGATATGCAATGTAGTTATCGATTGAATTAATTTGCACTTTGGAAGGATTATCAACTGTCCCTTCGAAAAGCATATTATTTGACGTCCAGTCAAATCCGTACCTGCCGATTATTTTTTTATCTATCGAAGCCAAAGTATTGGTCAGGGAGGGACCGCGGTAATTATCTCGCGGTTTATCCGCCTGAGGATCGATATATTCTTTTTCGCCGTCAATTGCCGCCGCCAGCCCGATGCCCGCCTGCTGGAACACATCAATTTTCCCCCGATAATTTAATTTCTCCGCCTGCTTTTTAATTTCGTCGGCGTATCCGTTTGAACAGACGGTTCCGTTTGTGGCAAACACTCCGATAGAAGCGTCTTCGTCTTCTTTAATGTATGCTAAAGCGCCGCGAACGCCCGCTCCGATTACTCCTATTACTTTCATATTCAAATTAGCTTCGGCAAAAAAGTCTTCAATAAAATCCTTTCCGTAAGCGGTAGCGGTATTGCACGCAATAACGATAGCCTTAACGGGCTTTTTGTCGGTCGAGTAATTTTCTTCGGAAGCGGATTTATAATACTTATCACTAAGCAGAAATTGCACATCTTTAAGCACGTGTTCTTTTAGCAGCTCGGTTTTATTTTTTCCCGAGTATTCGCCGTAGGGCATGTTGGCTTTATCGCCGAGATAAATAAACGCTTCCTTGTTAAAATCTCTTTCGGAATCTCCGTCTTTGGAATATTTATGAGTTATATTATTAAACCGGTCAAAGTTTACAATTGCATCCAGAACCGTCAATCCGCCGGTTCCCGAATCGAAAATACCGATGGGCAGTTTTTTATTTTTCACCGGGTATTCCGCGGCATTAACATAGAAAAAACTGGCGCTGTCATTAAGAATAGTCTCGGATAATTTTGTGTGTGAGTTTTGAGATTCGCCGTTACATGAAACAAAAATAAGAAAAGAAATTATCAGCAAAACTGTTTTTTTTATCTCGCTCATATTATACTCCGCGATTAAATAATTCGTGTTGAAGCTTCGTCGATTAAGTAAACAATTGATTTGTAATTTATCCCCGAATACTCACTCAAACCGATTTCGCATGTTCTGCTCGAAGAATATCCTTCCGAACAATTATCGGGAATATGCTTTTTCAAATTATGCAGCGCCGATTCGTTCAATTCGGGAACCGTAAAACCGCGGTCTCCGGCAAAGCCGCAGCAGGCAATATCGTGAGGAACAATTACTTCTTCGGCGCAGGCTTCGGCGATGCGTATTAATTTATCTTTCAGTCCCATATGTTCCGCGCTGCATACATTGTGAAGCATTACCGTCTTATTCAATTTATTCAGCTTCAGTTTGGGAATAATAAATTCGGAAATAAATTCTATCGAATCGTAAATTTGCAATTGCGTTCCGGAGTCGGAAATAAAATCTTTTTCTGTTTTTGCGCAGGGACTCATATCAAACATTACCGGAATGACGCCGTTATCCGAGGCATTAAGCAAAGCGCTTGTTAACTGCGCCGCTTTCTCTTCGGCTTGAACGTCAAATCCCTTGCTGGCAAACGGCATTCCGCAGCATAAGCCGCTTAATCCGTCCGGAATAACCGCTTCGTAACCGGCTATATTGAGCAGTCTCCGCATTACAACCGTTAATGGTTCGCCGCTTTTTTCATTCGGGTCGGCGCCCATCGCGCGGTTAATGCAGGAAGGGAAGTAAACAACTTTATTTTCAGACGCGCTTAAATTCAGGAAAGACGATGAAGAAATATTAGCCCGCGGCAAATGATTTAATATCAGCGGAAATTTATTATTTGTTATTTTTCGCAGAAACGCCGAACCGCTTTTCAATTTATTCCCAACCGAATGACTGCGCAAAAAATCGACTGCGTTTAATCCGGTTTTAACAGCCGATACCGCGGAGCTAAAATAGACCGATGCAAATCCCGCCGCGGCGCCGGAAAATTTTGAATTATTTTTTCTTCTGATGCTCTTTATCATTTTGCCGGTGTCAATTTCTACCGGGCATTTTAATTTGCACAATCCATCCGTTGCGCAAGTGTCGGCGCCGTCGTATTCAAATTGTTTCGATAATTCAAACAACTGTTTCGCCGATGTTCTGCCGCGGCTTATCTCTCTCAGTATTACAATCCTTTGACGCGGAGTTAAAGTTAAATCCTTCGACGGACAGACGTTCTCGCAGAATCCGCATTCAATGCATTTGTCAATTATCTCATGAGCTGCGGGCGTCGGTTTTAAGTTTTTAATGTGAGCGGATTTATCCGCGTTAATTATTACGGACGGGTTCAAAACATTTTCTGGATCAAAAATATTTTTAATTTCCTTCATTATTTCATAAGCGGTTTCGCCCCATTCATACTTTACGAAAGGCGCCATGTTGCGTCCGGTTCCGTGTTCGGCTTTCAACGAGCCGCGATATTTGCCCGCGGTCATCTCAACCACTTCTTCAATAAAATTTTTATATCGCTCAACTTCTTCGGCGGAATTAAAATCCTGGTTAAACACGAAATGGAGATTTCCTTCGAGGGCGTGACCGAAAATGATGGCTTCGTCGTATTTGTACTTTGCGAACAGTTTCTGCAGATCGCCGACGGCTTCGGCTAATTGAGCTAACGGAAAGCAGACATCCTCAATTACAACGGTAGTTCCTGCGTTCCTCATAGCTCCCACCGAAGGGAAAAGCCCCTTTCGGATATTCCAAAGTTTAGCGTACTCATTCAACTCCGAAGTGAACTCCAATTTTTTCAGCAGATTGAATTTTTCCAATTCCTTTCTGATCTGTTCGACGTTCTTTGATAAACCGGATTCGTCTTCGGCGGAAGTTTCAATCAAAAGCGCCGCGGCGTCGGGGCTTAATTCTTTTAAATAGCCGGGCATTCCTTTTTTATTTTCAACGGAACGGAGCGATGCTCTGTCCATTATTTCAACGGCGTCAACCGGCTGTAATTTTAATTTCACTACTGCAGAGCAGGCGTCTTCAATATTTGCAAAAATCGCCAGCGATGTGGCTTTGTTATTATGCTCAACTACTGTGCGATAAGTTATTTCGGAAATGAAGCCCAAAGTTCCTTCCGAGCCAATCATTAAATGCTGAATAATTTCCACCGGATCGTCAAAATCTACGAGAGCGTTAATGCTGTATCCGGTTGTGTTCTTCATTTTATATTTCGCTTTTATCAGCAGGGTTAATTCGTCGTCCTTCGATATCTTTTCTTTTAAAGCTATAAGCGATTGGATCAGTCCGCTCTTTTTCTCTTTGAATTCAATTACGCTTTGCTCGCTGCCGGTATCGAGTATAGAACCGTCGCTGAAAATAATTTTCATGGAACGCACTGTGTTGTAAGAATTCTGCGCTGTGCCGCAGCACATTCCGCTCGCGTTATTCGCGGCAATTCCGCCAATCATCGCCGAATTTATTGAAGCCGGATCGGGTCCTATTTTTTTACCGAGAGGTTTCAGATAAA
>CAYNUJ010000287.1:0-3540 GCA_964400095.1 uncultured Melioribacteraceae bacterium | reverse complement strand
CCATCTTGTAAACGCCGGCGATCCGGCAATAAAAGACCCCGACGGCACAATTTCCGATATCGGGGCTTTTCCGTATTATTTGAGGGTAGTGCTTGAACATACTCCGCTGAAATCCACGAACGATATTGTCGGTCCGTACAGAGTGAACGCAAAAATTTACAGTCCGCCTGGGAATACCGTTACAGGCAAACTCCACTATTCAACCGATAATAAAACTTTCACGACTTTGGCAATGACGGCAGCGGCGAACGACACTTTTTACGCCGACATTCCGGGTTATCCGTTAAACACAACTATATTTTACTATCTCGAAGCGACCGACGATACGGTTGTTGTAACAAAGCCGTTTAATATAAATAATGAGAAATATTCTTTTTTCATTACGCTATTCAGCAAATTCGCAAATCTTAGCGGAAGTTCCCAAACCGACGGGAATATCAAGTTAAATTGGAATAAACCCGTCCCACTTTCGGGTACGCTAACAGGATTTAAACTATATCGAAGCGCTCAGCAGGGATTTGATATCAATTCCTCGACTTATTACACTCAGTTCGGACCCGATTCGTCTTCGTATCTTGACGAAAACACGGACGAAGCGTACAAATATTACTATAAATTAACCGGAGTTATCGACGACGGCGGAACGCCGATTGAGTCGATGGTCTCTTCGGAAATATCGGTGGTTTCCGATAATGCTACAATAGTACGAGTAACGGGTTTTGCACAATTAAAAGGCGAGTCTGACCACTCGGGCGTGAGAGTTTATTTTGAAAAGGTTTCTCCCGCAGCCGTCGCCGACAGTCTTTTTACTCCGTCTTCGGGTGAAATTAATAAGGTAATGCACGTCGGCATATATAATATTCATATTAGCAAAACCGGTTATCAGCCTATTATGCTGGGCAACCGATTCCTCTCCAGCAATATGAATTTGGATACATTGGTTCTAAAACCCGGCGGAACGAAAGTTTTAAAGGGTGAAATATCAGGCACGCTGCTTAGTTCAAACATTCATTTTATAGACGGCGACATTACGGTGCCTTCCGGCGACACACTGATTATTCAAGCCGGTTCAATAATTAAATTCAGGGGTAAATACCAATTCGAAGTAAAAGGAACGCTTTTGGCGGAAGGTACGGAAAATGATCATATAATTTTCACTTCCGGTATGCCGGCGCCTCTCGAAGGGGACTGGAAAAGAATATTCTTAAATAACGCTCCGCGCTCTGTCTTAAAATATTGTGATTTCACTTTTGCCGAAAACGGTATATTGCTGAACAACAGCGACTATACGGAAATCAGCTACTGTACATTCGATAGGCATCTATTGGGCGCTATGGGAATTAGCGACAACGAATATAACAACAGCGATCATTTAGTAATAATTCATAATAAATTCATGAACACTTTCACTGATTGTATCACACTAAACAACGCCAATAATTCCAACTTCTCATATAATGAAATAATGAGCAGCAGCAATGGCATTTGGGCCCGGGACGCGCATGATTCAAAATTTATCGGGAATGATATCCAATGCCAGTCATGGGGAATATACGCCTATAATTCGGATAATTCAGAATTTAAGGATAATTATATATATCCTAATGGGAATTCATATTTAACCGGAGGAATTCATGGGGAAAGAAGTGACAACAATATTTATCGCAACAATAAAATTTATGGATTCAGTGATCATGGTATCTATTTTGAACGGTCAAGTAGTTGTTTAGTTGCCTATAATACTATCGTCGATACAAATCTTATAGGAAACTATGAGGGGAATAGTGGTAAATATGGTTTATATAATTGGAATAATTCTAGCGGTACAATTATTCGTAATAATAAAATAATATCTCATGCAAGCAGGGATTCTTATGGGATTTTTGTGAAATGGGCACAAATTGATTCAAACGATGTTTATTCGTATGCATGGGAATATTGGGGATCAGCGAGGGGGATTAGGGCAGATTATTCAAAAATAAAAGGCAATAAAATATATGCACGTGATAATGCGGGGGGAGATATTGCGTTCGGAATAGAGAGTTATGGAAATGCTAATAACTATTCTATTATAGAAAATAATGTAATTTTTGCTAAACAAAGAACAAAAGGATTTTGGGGAAATTATTCGAAAGTTCAAAACAATACTTTCCATGGGTATGTTGAAAATGCAAGTAACGGCGAATGGGCAATCGGCGGAGGACCGGGTTTAATTATTAATAATAATACATTCTATTGGTTTGCCAACGGATTTTATTCGGATAATGCTCAAGACTGCATAATAACTAATAATGAATTCATTCTCCATAGTTCCACCGGATTTGACGTCAGGCAGGGCAATAATACCATTATCAAAGAAAATGTAATCCGGATGGACGGCGGGAACAGTTACGGAATAATCACGCGTTCAGGAAATCTTTCAAAAATCTATAAAAATACAATTGTTTCAACAGACGCTACACCGTCGGGAACAGGAATCAGAGCCGAAAGCAACGCTCATCCAATTGTAAACTCAAATCTTATTTACGGGTTCTCGAATGGAATTGACGCAAATTCTCCTATATATACGCTTCAGTTTAATCTGATCTCGAATTACGACCAGAAAATGATTGGAAGCGAACTGCCGGCTCAAGCCGCGGACGTTGTTACGGTAAATAACAATGCTGATCCTTCGGATATATATTCAAATATTTTCCTAAGTCCGCAATTTGACGATCCGGTAAACGGAGAATTTCAGACTACTCTCAAACGCACTTCCCCCGCAATAAACGCCGGGGATGTGGATTCAACGGATCTGGACGGAACCATTACCGATATCGGAGCGGGATTTTATAACTTCGGCTACGCGCCGCAGTTTGTGAAAATAGACAGCACCGGCGACGGGTATGTCGGTTTCTCATGGTCAATCATCGGCACGGACACTCTGCAGGGCTACAAACCCGTCTATAAACTTTCAGCTAATAGCAGTTGGACGGAAATGCCTCAGACGACAAATAAGTTCGCTGTTGTTGATAATTTACTGAATAACTCGAGCTACGATTTTTCGGCAAAAGCCGTTTATCCTAAAACCGAAAGTTTTATACCTAAAAGCGCCGCCGCGAAACCGGGAACGGCGAATATGACGGTGACTCCGAAATATTTATCGGCGTTTCAAAACCAAGGCGCTTCGTCGGTTAAGAGTTTCACAATCAGCAATATGGGCAGCAGAGACCTCTCTTTCAGCTTAATTTACGACGGCAATAACAGCCCGAGTAAAAAATCAGGTTCTATTGCGCCGATTAAAACCGTAACGATTTATGATACACTGAAAGCGGTTTCCAACGGAATTTTTATTTCGACCTTAATAATCCGAGGCGATGATTACAAGAATATTGAGGATACAATAAACGTACTCAACGTAGTCGGAACGCAGACTTCTCTGCCGCCGAGTCATTTTAGTTCCGTTTCGGCGACTTCGAAATTATTTTATCTTATTGTTGATTCCGCCGGTATAGATAACGGTTTATTGCAGACAGGCGATGAGATTGGATTATTTGTTGG
>CAYNUJ010000286.1:0-3540 GCA_964400095.1 uncultured Melioribacteraceae bacterium | reverse complement strand
GTATAACCAATAATGTAAGTTGAATGCCCTAAAGTAAGAACATGGCCCATTTCATGTAAAATGACAGTACCCAGCATATCACCACCATCAGGAATTGTAGAAGTTGTCCAAGTAATACCGCTCGCTGAATCACTATTAAATAAAACAAAAGCATCAGAAAATTCTGTTAGAGAATTTTCAGTAAATTCGAAGCATTCAAATTGATGAGAAAGAGGATTTTGCATAATTGGAAAATGTGTAACAGCCGACGCAACACCCCCACTAACAGGATCAATAAATAAATTTTCATTTTCAGCGAAACCAAATAAAATTCCTTTTTGACCATTGTCTATTTCTAATTGAAGATTATAATTATTATTCCATGAAGATATTGCTTGTATAAATAGTGAATTTATTTCACTTTCATGTCCAATTAGTTCATCGGGGATATACCATTGTGTATCAAAGTCTAATAAATATATTGGCTCCCCATCTGTTTTATTGCTATTCCATCTAACTAGATATGGGTCATTAAAATCTTGACTTGACTGAACTACCAAATATCCATGCGGAAATCCTTCTAAAAACTTAACTGAAGAAATGTCGTTTAAACATTCTTGAGCATATGCAGTATTTACGATTATAAGTAAATATAAAATTATTTTTCTCATTTTGTCACCTCCCTCTATTTATCAATTAAAAAGTTTTTTTTAAATTCACGTTTAAAAAAACTCCAAGTTTTTAGGGGGCTCTCTTCGGGAGCAAGAGGTGAATAAACGAAGTTATTTTCAATTTTATATAAAGTATGTAATCCATTTAGTTTAAGCATCAATTCAGGATATTTTGTATTCTTTTTATAAGACCAATGTTTTAAAGGAAGAGCATAAATTTGATTAATCTCAAAATTTGGGGGCGTACTTTTCTTAAACCAAAAAGGTAAATAACTTATAGTAATTGTATCCCCGGAAGAATAAAACTCTTTACCTTTTATAACATCCAAAATTTTCGCTATTAAATTAATTCGTGTAAGTTGAAATTGTTTATTACGCATTTCAAAGGCATAAGTAGAATATTTAATATCTATTATTTTTACTTTAATAAAATAAGATGTTTCCAAAAACCTAACATATTCCCAACCATATTTTTGGGCTAATTTTTCTTTCACTTTTTGAAGACGAGTACCAGGTTTTATACCGATAGGAGCTTTTACACCTTTTATCCCAGTACTACGCCATTCTTCAGTCCATCGATTAAGTTCATTTTCGAATTCTATTGGTGCATAAGCGTATGCTTCATAAAGTAGTTGTTTCGCTTTTTCTAAATCTGGATCTTCGATTTCAATTACTTCACTTTGATTTGCTGGTGTAATCTTTTTTATAAGCTCAAAAAGAGAATCAACTTTCTTCTTTTCTCCTTGAATTTCTTGCGCAAAAACATTAGTTATAAATAAAAACCAATATAAAGCGAAAATAATAATTTTAATTGTTTTCATAAAATCCTCGTGTTTTAAGTTTAATACAAATAATTAAATGAATTGTTTCTATAAAAACGACAATCATATAAAACCAGATGGAAATAAGCTAAGTAATATTTTAGATTTTACCGTCATAAATACTCATAATAAGTTATTATGCCGGATGTTCGGATGGACGTTCACAGAATGCTTCGCGGATGCGCCGTTTATAAATTGACTTGGGATGAATGGATTGACAAGATTGAATGATTGTCCGATTGGATAAATATGACTTATTATACACTGCGAATAACTAACCGAGTTATTCTATTCCACCTCTAAAATACAATTAGTTTTCCAATCATTTCGATTATTAAAGACAACCCCTCTTTGTTCCCCCCTCCGATGATTTTTATTCAAACACATTCTTAACTTTTGTGAGTCCGGCGATAAAATTATACGCTGCGTAGAGTTCCAAAGAAAAAGGTATATATCCCAAATAACCGAGCAGAGGCATTTCAAATATATGCCAGAAATTCACGCCGGGAACGTCGTAAACCCATTTCGGGTACGAATAATAATTCCACATCTCCCAAAAAAATCCGCAGATCAAACAACCCGCAATCAGCGAAAATACAGGGCGCCAATTCCCGTTTTGAGTAAAAATGAGTAAACTACGGTTTTTCATCCAAATGTTTAACGGCTCCATTATAAAAAGAAGAGAGATCCAGGTAAAAATATAAAATATGCGCGGAAAGCTGAAAATTAATATCAGCATCAACAATCCCACAGAGAAAAGTATATTGATGTTTTTTCGGGTCGGTTTTAATTTCCATCCGGGTTGAAGTTTTTTAATCCATTTGAAATCCGAGACCAATTCGGCGGTTCCGAATACGGCGGGCATAACGGTTGAAAAACTGAGCGACGCGAGCAGCGCGAATTCGGTGTCGCTGAAATATTGTCTCCCCAAATACGACCAGTTTTGAGTAAAATAGTTGAACAGTTCGAACAGCCACCAGACGGGAACCGAGATAATGAAAAGCGAAATATATCGCGAAACGCTTCTCTTCAGCAGCGAAGTTCCTTTTCTGTAGAAAACTAATCCGTCAACTGTCAAAGAGTAGCCCAGCCACAATGGGAAAAATCCCCATTGAGTCCGCAAGCCGGTCAGCGTCCAATTCAAGTACCAAAAAATCAACGCAAGAGTTAACCCAAACCAAAAGTGGAGCGGCAGTTTTCGCGCAAACTTAAAATTCATAATTCCGACCTTCCTCTTACTTCACCCACACGGTTTTAATATTCACAAATTCTTTTATTCCGTAATGAGAAAGTTCGCGCCCGAAGCCGGAAAGTTTAATTCCGCCGAAAGGCAGACGAGGATCGGACTTAACGAGACCGTTTATAAAAACGCTGCCCGCTTCAATGAAGTGAGACAATTCTTTTGCCCGTTCGATATTGTTTGTCCATAACGAGGCTCCGAGTCCGTAATTTGTATCGTTTGCTATTCTAACCGCGTCCGCTTCGTCGTTGGCTTTTATAACCGAAGCAACCGGACCGAACAGCTCTTCATCGTATGCGGGCATACCCGGAGAAACATTCGTTAGAATTGTCGGCGGATAAAAATATCCTTTTCTTTCAACTCTGCCGCCGCCGATAACAATACGCGCTCCTTTTATCACCGAACGTTGAACTTGAGCGTGAATATCCAGCAGTAAATCTTCCCGCGCGAGGGGTCCTAACTCGGTATCTTCATCCGCCGGATTTCCAATCTTTATTGAGCTCATTTTATCCGTAAAAAGCAATAAAAAATCGTCGAAAACTTCGTCAATTACGATAAACCGTTTTGCCGCAATGCAGCTTTGTCCGTTATTAAGCATCCGCGCCGTAACGGCAACCGAAGAAGCTTTTTCGAGATCGGCGCCGGAAAGAATAATGAAAGGATCGCTGCCGCCGAGTTCCATAACGCTTTTTTTCAAATTTCTCCCCGCCGCTTCAGCTACTTTCTGTCCGGCAAATTCGCTTCCGGTTAAGGTTACTGCTTTTACTAAGGGATTATCAATTACAGCTTCGACTTGAGAGGAATCAATGAGAAGATTGCGAAACAGATC
>CAYNUJ010000285.1:0-3551 GCA_964400095.1 uncultured Melioribacteraceae bacterium | reverse complement strand
GAAGAATCTGTCAAGTGAAAAAGCGAAAAAGATTCTTCACTTCGTTCAGAATGACAGGTTGGCGTTAGTTGAAGAGTGTGTTTATTTACTTTGAATCGTTTCGAAAGTAAAAAGGACTGTCATTCTGAGTCCCGTTCTTTGGGACGAAGAATCTGTTAAGTGAAAAGCAGAAGAGATTCTTCGCTTCGTTCAGAATGACGGGACTGTGTTTTTTTGAAGAGTATATTTGGTTTCTTTGAATTGTTTCAAAAGTCAGAGGAATGTTGTCATTCTGAGTCCCGCTCTTTGGGACGAAGAATCTGTTAAGCGAAAAAGCGAAAGAGATTCTTCGCTTCGTTCAGAATGACGGAGTGCCGAATGACGGGGTGATGTGTTTTTGAGAAAAGAAATTGTAATAGAATAATAAAAAATAAATGGCGAATATGAAAAACAAAGACATAATAATATTAGGCGCGGGTATTTCCGGTCTGGCTACGGCGTTTCAGCTTCAGCAGGCGGGATATTCTGTCGCCGCGCTCGAAAAAAAATCGGTGCCGGGTGGTTCGATGCATACGGAAAAAAGCGACGGTTATTTAATCGACTACGGTCCGAACAGCGGTTTGGAAACCACTCCGGTAATTCGCAAACTCGTTGACGCGCTGGGCTTGAGCGACGAAATGATTTACGCTAACGAAGAAGGCAACAAGCGATATATATTGAAGAACGGCGACTTGATTCCTTTGCCGATGAATCCCCCGCAGTTTTTGAAAACGAAATTATTTTCGACGAGAGCAAAGCTGCGTTTATTAGCCGAACCTTTTATCGGACGCTCGGAAGATGGGTGCTATCAAAGCATTTCGGAATTCGTAACACGGCGACTCGGGAGGGAGTTCCTCGATTACGCCATTAATCCTTTCGTTGCGGGAGTGTACGCAGGGAACCCCGATAAATTAAGCGTTAAATCGGCGTTCCCTAAATTATACGCATTGGAAGAAAAATACGGCGGATTAATTAAGGGAACAATTAAAGGTGCGAAGGAAAGAAAAAAACGCGGCGAGGAATCGAAGCAAAGCGCAAAGATGTTTTCGTTCAAAAACGGTATGCAGATGTTCGCAAAAGCCCTCGCCGATAGTTTGAACGACGTGCAATACGATTGCGAAGTGAAAAAGGTTGTAAAGACCGACGACGGATATAAGGTTCTTTATGATAAAAGCGGAGAAGCCAAGGAATTAACCGTCCCGAAAATTCTTTCGACGGTTCCGGCTTACGTTGCGGCGGAAATATTCGGCGATATTGATAAAGAACTCGCGCAGCATCTTAATGAAGTTTACTACCCGCCGGTAATGGTTCTTTATCTCGGATTCGATAAATCGGTTGTGGGGCAGAATCTCGACGGTTTTGGGTTCTTGATACCGGAAAAAGAAAAGCGGAGTTTTCTCGGCGCTATTTGGAGTTCAGTAATATTTAAGAACCGCGCGCCGGAAGGGAAAGCCGCATTCACTTTATTTGTAGGCGGAGCGCGCTCGCCGGAAATTTTCGATTCGGGAGAAGATGAAGTTTACCGCAAGGTTTTGGACGAGTTCAAATCCGTTATGAAAATAAACGGAGAACCGGAATTCGTTCGGAAAAAATTATGGAAGAGAGCTATTCCGCAGTACAATTTGGGTTATATTGAACACGAAAAATATTTCGATAAATTTGAAAAAGAAAATCCCGGAATATTTCTCGGGGGCAATTACCGCGGCGGCATATCCGTCGGCGATTGTATGAAAAACAGTGAGAAAATGGCAAAGATAATTGACAATGGATAATGGAGAATTGAGAATTAAATTAGTTTTTCCAACAAATTATAATGGAGCGAGAAATGGAAGTAGCAGAAAAACAAGTCGGTTACAACAGTATTCTTGAAAAGTCATTCGCGTTTGCAGTTAGAATAGTTAAATTTCATATCTATGAATTGGAAAAGCATCAAGCTATTGAACCTCTTTTAAGTCAAGTATTAAGATCGGGAACTTCTATAGGTGCAAATGTAACAGAAGCGCAAGACGCATTTTCAAAAAAGGATTTTATTTATAAAATGTCGATATCTTTAAAAGAATCCCGCGAAACGGATTTTTGGCTTAGGTTATTCGAAGCGGCGGAAATAATCTCGGGGAAAGAAATCGAAAGTATTAAATCGGATAATGTTGAATTGATAAAAATTTTGACAAGTATCCTTAAAACGGCGAAAAGTAATTGAGAATGGAGAATGGGAAATGAAGAATGGAGAATTGACAATTAGTAATGGTGCAAGGGATTATCAACTATCAATTACCCATTTTCAATTGTCAATTATAAACAATACATTTTCAATTATCCATTTTCAATTGTCAATTATTATTTAATTCAAGGAGTAATTATGGCGCAATATCCAACAAAAAGATTGAGAAGATTACGCTACAATCCCAAAGTAAGGGATTTGGTGCGCGAAACATATTTGAGAAAAGAAGATTTGATTTATCCGCTATTTGTTTGTCCCGGCGAAAAAGTAAAGAACGAAGTCAAATCGATGCCCGGCGTTTACCAAATGTCTATCGATATATTGGTGGAGGAATGCAAAGAAGTCCGCGACCTCGGCATTCCGGCTGTGATTTTGTTCGGCATACCGGAGCATAAAGACGAGCAGGGTTCCGAAGCATACGACCCGCACGGGATAATCCAGCGCGCTATAAGAGCGATTAAAGCGGAAGCGAAGGATTTGGTAGTAATCACCGACGTTTGCCTTTGCGAATATACTTCGCACGGACACTGCGGATTGTTAAACGGCGAAGAGATACTTAACGACGAGACTGTCTCGCTGCTGGCAAAGGAAGCGGTATCGCACGCGGAAGCGGGAGCGGATATGATAGCTCCTTCCGATATGATGGACGGCAGAGTGGCGGCAATACGCAAAGCTCTCGATTATAAAGGCTTTTCGCATATACCGGTTATGAGTTACGCCGTTAAATACGCTTCGGGTTACTACGGACCTTTTCGCGATGCGGCGGATTCCACGCCGGCTTTCGGCGACAGACGTTCGCACCAAATGGATATCGCAAACTCCGACGAAGCGATGCGCGAAGCGATTTCGGACGTGGACGAAGGCGCCGATATTATTATGGTTAAACCGGCGGGAGCTTATCTCGATATTATCTACCGCGTTAAAAACGAACTCGAAATGCCAACCGCGGCGTATCAGGTTAGCGGCGAATACTCTATGATTAAAGCGGCCGGCAAACTCGATTGGATTGACGAGGAAAGAGTGATGATGGAATCTCTGCTCGCAATTAAACGCGCCGGAGCGGATATGATTTTAACTTACTTCGCGAAGGACGCTGCACGGTTGATTTCTAATTAATTACAGACTGTCATTCTGACTCCAGCTCTTTGGGACGAGGAGATTCTGAATCCCGCAAAGCGGGATTCAGAATGACAATACGATGTGTTCTTTTGAAAGGTGCATTTTTCTTTACAATAATAGTAAATGAAAAAGCACTGTCATTCTGAGGAGCATCGCTATTGAAAACAAGGCGACGAAGAATCTTTTAAGTGAA
>CAYNUJ010000284.1:0-3557 GCA_964400095.1 uncultured Melioribacteraceae bacterium | reverse complement strand
CTAGTTTTATCGATATTAGATAAAAAATTACCGCCCAAATAATTTAGAACTAAGATCCCTTCTTTTTTCCCTTTGTAGTTGAATATTGGCGTGCAGAAGCGAATTGTCGGTTTGAATGGTTTCTCAATTTTTCCGCGTTCAATATTTAGGTCTATCGGTGAAATATAGATTTGATTTTTACTTAATCTTATAGTGTTTTTAAAATAGTTTCTATCCCGTTTATCTTGCAATTTGTTTTTAGCAACGACGACTGATTTCCCGTCCATAAAATTTATCCTAACGACTTCTTTACCCAGGTCATTAATTATACAAATTTGATCATATGTTTTTTTTTGATTACTAAAGGCGTATAACTCATTGCAAAGCAGAGTATAATTATTTGAATTTTTATCGATAAGAAACTTTTGGAGAGTATTGTCTTCAGACGTTAAAACCAGATCATTTATAATTCCATTTATTTGCTGCCGTAAAGAATTTTTAACAAGTCTAATATGATAAAGTTCGGAAAGTTCAATGTCGTCTTTTAAAGTAGCGCTTTTGATTGATACTATGTAAATTGAACCGAAAAGTATTATGGCGGATAAAAATGAAAAAAATATCACTCTGTAAATCGATGTCTTTTGCATCATAACTTACTTCCAAAAACAATAAATAATTAGAATTTAAGCGACCATCTGATAAATGATGAATAAAGGGAATTACAAAGTCCTAAATTCTGATTTTTAAATAGGAATAATGTAGTATAAAATCTATTTCAAATCAATTAGAGTTTTACATTTATAAGGTAATTTGTAACCGATTAAATTCTAAAAATAAGAATTTGAATTAAATCTCTCGATAAAATGAATCGATCTTTAAAGGAATAATATAGAAAGTTATTACAAACTTATATTTCAACTAAGAATGAAAATACACCACATCATCTTTGTCATCTGTATTCTAAAATATTTTTTGTATTTTAATTATCGTTAATATTTATTTGCGGAATCTGAATTTTCTATAGCGTGATAAAATAGAAAAAATCTTTAACTATGCTGAATTCTATGATAAAATTTCATACGGCAAATATTACTCGATTTACTCGCCCCATTTCTATGTTTGTAGTATTTTTATTTCTAACAATACCGTCAAACATCTCGGCGCAGGATGGAAACATAAAACCTCGTCCGAAAATCGGATTGGTTCTTTCCGGAGGCGGAGCGCGCGGATTTGCGCACATTGGAACTTTGAAATTATTAGACTCTCTTAAAATTCCGGTGGATTTTGTAGCAGGCACAAGCATGGGAGGAATAATAGGAGCTTTGTATTCAATAGGTTATTCCGGTAAAGAGATTGAACAAATCGCGCGGAATACAAATTGGGAAGAAATTTTTTCCGACTCCCCTTCCCGTAATCGACAGCCGTTTATTAAAAAAATCACTTCCGGACGATATCAAATCTCGCTTCCCGTTGAAGGCATTGTTCCGGGACTTCCCTCCGGGTTGATTAAGGGTCAGAAAGTTTTTCAGATATTATCAAAATTAATCTACGCCTATCAGAACGTGAATGATTTCCGCGAACTGCCTATTCCGTTTAGCTGCGTGGCGGCTGATATTGTCTCGGGAAAAGAAGTAATATTAAATCGCGGTTCTCTCGCGCTCGCTATCAGAGCCACAATGTCTATCCCCACTATTTTTACGCCGGTCGAATGGGGAGATTCTCTGCTGGTGGACGGCGGGATTGTAAACAATCTGCCTGTGGACGTTGTAAAGGAAATGGGCGCGGACATTGTGATTGCGGTTAATGTGGGAACGCCTAAATTCAAGCGCGAAGAGTTAAACTCAATAATCCCGATACTCGAGCAGACTATCAATTTAGCGGGTTTCAAAAAGGAAGAAGAATCTATAAAAAAAGCCGACGTTGTTATCACACCGAACCTGCAAGGTTTCAGCGCGGCAAGTTTCAGCCGCGAATCGGTCGATTCTATAATCGCCAGAGGAGATATTGCAGCCAAAACCGGAATGAACGCTTGTATGCAGATTCAGCAAAAATATTCGCTGAACAGAGAAATTCCGACTTTAATTGACGATAGTTCCGGAAGCGGAAAAATCAGGCTGCGCGGAATTTCAATAGCCGGAAACACAACTCTGCCGGCAAAATTCATTTATGAAATTTTTGCTCTCAAACCGGGGAATTACTGCACTTTCGATTCGGTTAGCCACTGTGTGTCCGGACTGAAGCAAACCGGATATTTTAAAAATGTGAAATACGAGTTAAAGCCCGCAGGCGGAAACAACGTGGATTTGATTCTAATTGTAAAGGAAATAGAACCTCCGATAATTTCGGATGTCTCTATTGCAACCGACGGAAGTCTTTCGGAGAATTTCATACGTAAACTGCTCGGAGTAAAAGCCGGCTCTCATTTTAATACGGATGATATTGATTCGAAAATAACATATTTATACGGACTCGATTACTTTGAAACTATTCATTACGAAATTCAGCCGGTTAGCGAAAAATTGATAAATCTGATGTTCCATTTTAAAGAAAAACCGAAACGGGTACTGAATTTAGGACTGCGTTTCGACGATAAATATAAATTCGTCGGAGCGTTGAGTTTTGAAGGTTCCAATATTATTTTTCCCGGCGTTCGACTCGAAAGCGAGCTTCAATTTATCGGATTGACTCAAGTTAATATTAAATTATTTTATCCGACAAGAACGCTTGATTTCCCCCTATATCCTTTCATCAAATATTCATTTAAGGATATCGACATTGATATGTACGGCGCGAATAAAAATATATTTTCAACCTTCTCCGACCGCTCATCGTCCTTTTCCGGCGGATTCGGTATTTTATTTTCTCAATTCACAAATCTCGAATTAGAATACAACTTTGAGGAAATGAATGTTCACAACCTTCGTCTGCAACTGCCGAAAATACAATCGTCGTTCGGAAGTGAAAACATAAAATCTTTACGAGCGCGCTGGATTGTCGATTTGCTCGACGACGCGGTGTTCCCCTTCTCCGGAATTCACATACACGCGAATTACGAAAACAGCAGGAAACAGATTAAATCGTCGTTAAATTACAGCCGGTTCCAAGTCGATGGCGCATATTATTATTCAATTGATAATAATAACACATTTCGGATAACCGGATTTTACGGCGAAACATCCGGGGATATCCCCTTCTATAAATTAATTTACAGAGGAGGACAGAACCAATTCATCGGGTTGAATTATATGCAGAATTCCGGTATCGAAGTTTCCGAAGCAGGCATGGATTATCGTTTTAAGATACAGAATAAAATTTACGCTTCGCTCGCCGGAGCCGCCGCAAAAAGAATTCAGCCCGCTTATTTCGGAGGCGGGAAAGGTTCAAAAATTCTTTACGCCGCCGGGCTATCGTTAATCTATCGTTCTCCCGCCGGACCGGTTGTTTTCACATACTCCCGCGGATTCAATTCGGATTACAATATTCAGGAAAACCGGGATTATCTGTTTCTCAAAGCGGGTCTTAAGTTTTGATGATTACCGGAACGTTGAGAAATCGGAACGTACAGATGGCGGTTTACA
>CAYNUJ010000283.1:0-3560 GCA_964400095.1 uncultured Melioribacteraceae bacterium | reverse complement strand
AAAATCAGCATTTCCATCCCTCTTTTTGCTTGCAAGTGTTAAACAGGGGATGTAACAAACCCGGAACAATTTTTCAGTATTAATTTATGCGTTCACACTAATCTTATCTGCGAGTGAAACAAAGTCTCAAAGAGATTCAGTGGACAATCTTCAGAATTTATCGCAAATTCAGCAGATTACTTCTCCCGACAAAAATCGTCGGGATCGTAATGACGGTTTTTTCTTTTTAGAATGGACTCATTTATTATTATAGAAAATAAAAAAGGCTGACCGATTCCAGGTATTGGAGTTTCCTTCTTTACCACAACAAGGATAGAAATCGCGATCAGCCTTTTTGTATTAAGCCGGGTATATGTAGGGTGTTAAACTAATCCATCATCATTCTAAGGAAAGACGACGCGTCTTCCTCGTCAATTTTCGGTTCTTCGACTTTTTTCTTTTCATCGAAAGCGTCAAGCTGTTCCAAATTGGTTTTTGTATGAGGAACATCCTCGCTTCCGAAAATATTTTTTGTGCCGCGAACTCTGAAGATAGTCGGTTCGTCCAAGTTATCATTTTCCGAAACATTCATCGTTTTCTCTCTGAAATTAAATCCGCCTCCATTGCCGAAACCGGAAGCTTTTTTAACAGGCTGAACTTCCTCTTTTTTAGAAACTTCCGGCAGCGGCAGGTCGTTTTCTTTGGAGTTGAAACCGGTGGCGATAACGGTATAAGAAACATACTCTTTCAAGTCGTCCTTATTGACCCAGCCGAAAATAACGTTAGCTTCTTCTCCGGCGGCGTTGTAAATAACTTCGTTGCCTTTGTAAATTTCCTCCATCGTAAGATTGGAAGAACCGGAAACGTTCAGAAGAATTCTCTTTGCGCCTTTAATGCTGATGCCTTCCAAAAGCGGAGAAGAAATCGCTTTCTGAGCCGCTTCAACCGCGCGGTTTTCGCCGCTGGCAATACCGCATCCCATTAAAGCTTCGCCGCTTTCCATCATAACGGAGCGCACATCGGCAAAATCCACATTAATTATTCCGGGCACGGTAATAATATCGGCTATTCCGCGCGTGGCTTCGAAGAGAACTTCGTTCGGTTTGTCAAACGCCGCAGTAGCCGAAACGGAACTGTCGAGTATATTGATCAATCTGTCGTTGGGAATAACTATCAAACTATCAACGTATTGGCGGAGATCATTAATTCCGTCCTCAGCGTTAATCATTCTTCTTTTTCCTTCCCATCTGAACGGTTTAGTGACAATTCCGATAACCAAAGCGCCTAAACTTTTAGCTATCGAAGCCACAAGCGGAGCGCCGCCGGTTCCCGTTCCGCCGCCCATACCTGCGGTAACGAACACCATATCGCTCCCTTTGAGAATTTCCTCTATCTGATCTCTGTCCTCTTCAACCGCATTTCTTCCTACGTTCGGATCGGCTCCGGCTCCGAGACCTTTGGTTAAGCCCACTCCGACTTGAATTTTATAATTAGCGCTGCTCTGCTGAAGCACTTGCGCGTCGGTATTGACAGCCACATATTGAACGCCGGATAACCCGCGTTTCATCATACTCTCAATCGCGTTGCAGCCTCCGCCGCCTACGCCTACGACTTTCAGTTTCGCCGTTAAAGGGTCTTGTCTGTCGATGGTAGCAAATTTAGCCATTACTTCCTCCTTGTTGTGGTATATAATAAATTATAACTCATCAAAAAAATCTATTACTTTTTTAAAAATTTTACCGATTTTAAGTTTTCCTTTTTTCTTCTCAACAACGTCAATTGCCGCTTCAGCCGATGTAATGCCCGGAACTCCTTTTGCCAAGCCGAACACTGTGGCAAATTCTGGACTCGCTATTTCGTTTGCCAAGCCTGCGTCTCCCACGTAAAGCGGCATTCCTATTCTCGTTGGCAGTCCGAAAACTTCCTCCGCCAAGTCTGTTACGCCGCGCAGAAGAGAACCGCCGCCCGTAAGCACAATTCCCGCTTTAACTTTTTTCTTAAATCCGGTTTGTCTTAAATCGTTGTCTATTAAAGAAAATAATTCCCGCATTCTAAAACTTATTATCTGAGTAAGAAGAGCGTGTTCAATTTTCATATTGCCCCTCGCGCCTACGCCTTTTATGTAAATATCTTCTTCTTTTATCACCGCTTCTTCTGTTGCGTATCCGTAATTTTTTTTAATTTTTTCTGCCTCCGACGTAACAATACCGAGCGATTCTCTGATGTCGTTAGTAACTTGATTGCCGGCGACGCCGATTACTTTAGTATGCTTTATCGAATTGTCGTGGAAAACCGCTACGTCCGTTGTTCCTCCGCCGATATCAATCAGTACTACTCCCAAATCCATTTCATTTTCGTCGAGAACTGCGGTACTCGAAGCGATTGGCTGAAGAATATAATCCTTAACCGTGAACCCGGCTTTCTCCACCGAACGCTTGATATTTTGAATTGCCGGAATTGAAGCAAGCACAACATGATTTACAGCTTCCAAACGGGAACCGCACATTCCAATCGGATTGTCGATGCCGCCCTGATAATCGACAAAAAATTCTTCCGGAATTATATGCAGAATCTGTTTATCGTTCGGAATCGGAATAGTTTTCACATCGGCTTTAATTCTGTCAACATCGCTCTGCGTTATTTCCCTATCCTGACTGCTAATAGTAACAAAATTTCTATGACGCAAACTTTTAATATGCTCGCCCGCAACGCCGACATTCAATTCTTTAATCTCAATCCCGGCTCTGTTCGACGCTATCTCCATAGATTTGGATATAGCCTCGGCGGTTTTAACTATATTAGCGACCAATCCCCGGTTCAATCCTTCTGAAGGAGCTACGCCGAATCCGAGAATATTTAAATTTTCCCCTTCCCGTTCGGCAATAACGGCGCCCACCTTGGTAGTGCCAAGGTCCAATCCAGCTACGATATTATTTTTCATATTTTCGTATCTCCGTTTGATGGTACCGCCTCCTTAAATCCGAGGCATATTTGATCTTCAAATCTCATGTCGATGTAATCCAAATTTTTCACTCCGCTGTCGGAGTTTAATTTTTCATATAAGCCGCCGAACGCGGCTAATTTATAAACGATATTTTTCGCGCCGAGATTCAACAGATAATCGTTATAGATAAATCTGACTGTTACGCGCTCTTTCTTTCCGAATTCAATTTCCGAAATATCCGCCGCGAGCGCGTGGTTTGATATTTCCGCGGCGGAAATCAATTTCATCGCTTTTAATAATCTTTTGTTTCTCTTGCCGGAAATTTTTTCTTTAACTCCGAGAATTACCGGCAGATCGATATTTTTAGTGAATCTTAACAGAGGATTTAACTCCAATTTTTCATCCACGAGATATTCGCTCCCTTCGTAAATCATTATCGCTTTGAAATTCTTTTCGTGAATTTTGATCGATACTTTTCCCTTGCCGTCGTATCTTACATCTGCATAGGCAACGTAAGGATGTTTTTCGAACCGGTCTTTGATTAAACCCAGCGTCAAAGACTGCAGTCCGTCTTTAGGATTTAATTTGGCAAATCGAATATATGAATCCGATTCCAAATAAGAACTTCCGCTTAAAT
>CAYNUJ010000282.1:0-3595 GCA_964400095.1 uncultured Melioribacteraceae bacterium | reverse complement strand
TAACAGAGCGAATTCAATAGATTTCTCGGTCGCTTCGCTCTCTCGAAATGACATTATTAGACTTTTTGGACAGCTCCTTAATATGACAAATGGAAGTTTCAAAGATGCTTCTGATAAGTGAACCGGTAATTATTCTATCTCAATGCCGCCTCTAAATATTTGCCGTAAAGATCGTAATGGCGCAGTCCGCTGTGTCTGCCGCCTTCAATAGTAACAAATTCATCCCCGGGTTTGAAAAGCTCCTTTAATTTCAAACCGTCCTCGTAATCGACAATCTCATCATCCGTACCGTGAAAAATGAGCAGTGGACATTTTACGCTACGCAGATAGAGATCGGTTCTAAAATGATATTTGATAATAGATTTGGGCAGCCACCGGTGCATTTTTCTAATTAAATGAATTAAACTGTAATACGGAGTTTCGAGTATCAGTTGTTTGGGAGAAGTTACCGAAGCGGTGTGCGCGGCGATCCCCGTACCGAGCGACCTGCCGTAAACGATAATATTATTTTCAGGGTAATCTTTTTTAAGTTCGTTGTAGATGTAAATCGCGTCGTCGTGGAGCGCTTTCTCGCTCAATTTGCCTTTGCTTTTTCCGTACCCACGGTAATCGTAAAGAAGCAGATCGTAATTCAGACGCAGAAAATCGTCGGCTATTTCCATCCATTTTTCCAAATTGCCGGCGTTGCCGTGATTATAAAATACGACGCCTTTGGAATTAACGGCTCTGAATAACAGCGCATTAATTCGCGTAGATTTATCCGGGTAGTAATTTATTTCTTCGAAGCTGTTTTTATTTTGAAAAATAAAGTCGTCCGGAAGTTTCTCGGCTTCAAATATAAACTTTTCCTGAAATTCAAACATCAATCGTATCGATTATTAAAAAAATAATAAGTAATTTAGGCTTCAAAAATAAGGCTTAAATTTGTGATACCGAAATATCCGCTGATGATAAAAGAGAAGAATCAATATATCGCGAAAACTTTTCTCGGTTTGGAGGAAACTCTGGCAAACGAGTTAGAGGCAATCGGCGCTGAAAATATAGAAAAAATAAACAGGGGAATTAAATTTTCCGGCGGCGTCGAGCTTTTGTATAAAGCCAATCTTTCGCTTCGAACGGCGTTGCGAATATTGGTTCCCTTTGCCGAGAGCAGAGTGACAAGCACCGATGAACTTTATGAATTCGCAATGAATATAGAATGGCTTAAAATAATGAGCATTTCGGATACTTTCGCGATCGATCCGGTTGTAAATTCACATTTAATAACTCATTCAAAATTTGCCGCTTTAAGATTGAAAGACGCTATTGCCGATCGATTTAAAAAAGAAACCGGAGTTCGTCCCTCGGTTAATACGCTTAATCCGGACTACCGAATTAATCTTCATATTAGTCATGATAAATGCACATTATCTTTGGACAGTTCCGGGGAATCTCTTCACCGGCGGGGATACAGAAGCGGGAAAGGCAGAGCGCCGTTGAATGAAGCGATGGCTGCGGGGCTTGTTTTATTGAGCGGATGGAAAGGGGAGCGAGACCTTTTCGATCCGATGTGCGGCTCGGGAACAATCGCAATAGAAGCGGCGATGATCGCTCAAAATATTTATCCCGGATTGCTCAGGAACTCATTCGGCTTTATGCGCTGGAAAGATTTTGACGAAAAGCTTTTTAAGAAAATTATTAACACATTATCTCGGCGGAAGGAAGAAAGTTCCGTTAAAATTTATGCTAACGACTATTCTCCGGAAATTATCAGAAAAGCAAAATTGAACGCGGTAAAAGCAGGCGTGGATAAAATAATTAAATTAAGCAAAAATAATTTTTTTGAAATGGAACCGCCGACCGCGGATGCTGTGATAATTACCAATCCGCCATACGGCGAGCGGCTGAATCCAAAAAATATTACGGATTTTTACAAACAAATCGGCGATACGTTCAAACAAAAGTATTCCGGTTACGAAGCGTGGATACTCAGCGGAAATTTAAAAGCGTTAAAATCCGTCGGATTAAAAACCTCGGCAAAATTTATTCTTTTAAACGGATCTATTGACAGCAGATTCAATAAATATGAATTGTACAGCGGAACCAGAAAAACATTTAAGGAGAACGCGTAATGAGAATTATTATTTTTCTTTTTTGTCTCGTTCAGATAAGTTATTCGCAGTTAAATTTTTACAAGGATAATTTCGCTCACACTTTTTCGATCGCAGCGATAGATGAGAATACCGGCGAAATGGGCTTGGCGGTTCAGTCGCATTGGTTTTCCGTCGGTTCTATTGTCGCTTGGGGCGAAGCGGGAGTCGGAGTTGTAGCCACGCAATCGTTCGTTAATCCGTCTTACGGCACGGAGGGATTAAAACTTTTGAAAGAAGGATTTACTCCGCGCGAGGCGCTGGATTCATTGATTAAGAAAGACGAAGGACGGGACGTGCGGCAGGTCGCTATTCTCGACGGCAAAGGCAGAACCGCGGCGTGGACAGGAGATAAATGCATTCAATTTGCAGGACACATTACAGGCGATGGATATTCGGTGCAGGCTAATTTGATGAAAAACGCCGGCGTATGGCCCGCTATGTCGAAAGCTTTTGAGGAAGCGAAAGGTCCGCTGGCTGAAAGATTGATTGCCGCGCTCGAAGCCGCGCAAAATGCCGGCGGAGATATCAGAGGCAGACAATCTGCGTCCCTTTTAATTGTTGAACCGAAAGCGACGGGAAAACCTTGGATTGATAAGCCAATCGATTTGCGGGTTGCAGACAGCGGAGCGCCGATTAAAGAACTGAAAAGACTGCTGAAAGTTTACCGCGCATACGAGCATATGAATAACGGAGATATTGCCGTGGAAAAAGGCGATAACGAATTGGCGATGAAAGAATATGCGGCGGCGGAGAAAATGTTCCCCGGCAATTTGGAAATGAAATACTGGCACGCTGTTACGCTCGTTAATATCAATAAACTGAACGAAGCGCTGCCTCTTTTTAAAGAAGTTTTTTCGAAAGATGAAAATTGGAAAACGCTTACCCCGAGATTGATTAAGAACGGTTTGCTGAATGCGGACGAAAATAAGCTGAAGAAAATTATGAATTCTGATAAATAATATGTTAGAGGAAAATATGGAATACTCAATTTTTGAATCGAATATTACGGTTCGACCGGACGATATTGATATGAATAACCACGTTCACTACTCAAAATATTTGGATTTCCTTCTCTCTGCAAGATACGACCAAATGCGGAAGGATTATGGAATGTCTATGGAAGAATTTATTGATCGCGGATTGGCTTGGGTGGCGTCCAAAGTGGAAATAAATTATAAAAGAGGAATTGTTTTAGGCGATAAGGTAAAGGTAAAGACACAACTCCATTCGGTAAACGGCGCTCAGGTAAAGGTGAATTTCTGGGTAACTAAAGGGGAGAACGAAAAAACCGCGGCGGACGGTTATGCGGTTTACATAATGATTTCTACTAAAAACGGAAGACCGGTAAGAATACCGGAAGATATAATTGAGAAATATTCCAAATAATCTTTTGGATCTATATTCATCCCTAGCCCGATAAACCGCAAAATTATTGAATATAAATCAACTTCTCTTTTGAATGA
>CAYNUJ010000281.1:0-3600 GCA_964400095.1 uncultured Melioribacteraceae bacterium | reverse complement strand
AAAACAGATGACGCAGATAGAGCGGATTTACGCGGATGGAAAGAAAGAATAATTAAAAATGAAAAATTCAAAATTAAAAAGTATCTTTTCGTGTAATTCGTGTTTCCGAATTATTTTTACCGCGAGCGTTCGGCTTTGTTTATTTACGGTTAAATACTCGTTCTATCTTTCGGTAAATTGCACGGAGTTCCACGGAGAATGCACGGAGAAACACGGAGGGAAGTTATACAACACAAGGGGCGCTGTGCGTATGAGTAGTTTAAATATGGAATTTGGGATGAATGGATGTCCAAAGACGTTCAAAGACTCTGCGAACTTTGAGGATACAAATCTTAAAATTGATTTAGGATGAATGGATGAAGAAATAGGATTCATTACCATCCGCAATCGCAGATCATCAATCAATAATCATCAATTCTTTTAATTCTCTCATTTCTTAAATCATATAAGGTGTATGAAAAAATATGAGCCGGAACTTTTATGTCCTTATATTCCTTATATGGTTCAAAAAGAACTCGATGAAGGTTTTTACTGATGTCTATTTATAGTTTTTTTTAATTGACATTTAGCCGTTCTATACCTATCTATAAAAATAGAATTTATTTATTCTGAAAGGAACCGCATGTCTTTTAAAAAATCGGCAAAAAAATTGAAAAGGGAATTAGGCTTAACCGATGTATTCATGATGTCTATCGGCACAACGCTCAGCGGGGGATTATTCCTGCTTCCGGGTCTTGCCGCTGAAATTTCTGGTCCCGCGATGGTACTAGCTTATGTAATTGCTATTATACCCTTGGTTCCCGCTTTGTTAAGTAAAATTGAACTTGCCACCGCTATGCCGAAAGCTGGCGGAGTTTATTTCTTTTTGGACAGAGCCTTAGGTCCGTTTTTCGGAACAATCGGCGGAATAGGCATTTGGCTGACTTTTATATTAAAAGTTTCCTTCGCGCTTGTTGGGATGGGCGCCTATTTGGAAATATTTTTTCCTCAGCTTACAATTGAGCCTATATCTATTGGGTTTGCGGTTCTTTTAACGGTATTGAATATACTCGGAGCAAAAAAGACGAGCAGGTTTCAAATATTTCTCGCATTCAGTTTGCTGCTTATTTTATCGGCTTTCATCGGCGGGGGAATTCCTCAAATCGATTATAATAATTTCAAGGGATTTTTCGATTCGGGAACTTCCAGCATAATTACCACTTCGGGAATGGTTTTTGTAAGCTATATCGGCTTAACAAAGGTGGCGAGCCTGGCGGAAGAAATTAAAAATCCGGAACGCAATCTGCCTCTCGGAATATTTATCGCCGTTGGAGTTTCCGTTTTGATTTATTTCTTCGGCACTTTAATAATGGTCGGCGTTGAACCGATGAATATTCTGAAAGGCGACTTAACTCCGGTAGCTACGACAGCCAAAATAATTTTCGGCAGAACAGGCGAGTTATTATTAAGCGTTGCCGCGCTTTTAGCGTTCATTTCAGTCGCAAATGTGGGAATGATGAGCGCATCAAGATATCCCTTAGCAATGAGCCGGGATCATATAATACCGGATTCTTTCCGCAAATTAAATAAAGCCGGTGTTCCTATATATGGAATTCTTTTAACTTCCGGATTAACGATTTTTCTGCTGCTAATTCTTAACCCGATGGCAATAGCTAAATTGGCTTCCTCATTTCAATTATTAGTTTTTGCTCTTGTAAATTTTGCAGTAATAATAATGAGGGAAAGTAAAATTGAATCTTACGATCCGGGGTTTAAATCTATGCTGTATCCGTGGATGCAGATATTCGGTATTATTTCATCGTTTGTATTAATTATTGGTTTGGGAATGCTTTCGATCCTCTTTTCTACTTTTCTTGTTATTGTTTGTGTGCTATGGTATTGGTTCTACTCGCGGAAGAGAGTTGTTAGAGCCGGAGCGATATATCACGTATTTGAAAGATTAGGCAGACAAAGGTACGACGCGCTTGATTCCGAGTTGAGAGGAATAATGAAAGAAAAGGGATTAAGGAAAGACGATCCGTTTGAGCAGGTTGTTTCCCGCGCAAAGGTAATGGACTTAGACGAAGAAATGTATTTTGAAGATGTTGTAACCAAAGCGGCAGGATGGCTGGAGAAGACTATCCCGTTATCGTCGTTCGACATAATAGAACAAATCATGGAAGGAACGCGTATCGGCGCTACCCCGGTAACTAAGGGAGTTGCGCTGCCGCATTTCCGGGCAAAGGGAGTTACGCAGACGGAAATGGTTTTAGTGAGAGCAAAAAAAGGCGTTCATATAACGCTCATCAATCCTATTACGCACGAAGAAGAAAAAGACCAGACTGTTACCGCGCTGTTTTTCCTGATTAGTCCCGAAGATAATCCATCGCAGCATTTAAGAATGCTGGCGCAAATTGCCGGAAGAGTGGAAGACGAAGGATATGCGGAAGAATGGATAAACGCCGCGGGCGAATTGGAAATTAGGGAAACTCTTTTGCATGACGACAGATTTTTATCTCTTAAGCTAAGAACAAACAACGCATCCGGAGAACTAATTGGCAAGCAGTTAAAGGATTTGAATCTGCCTAAAGGATGCTTGGTTACATTATTAACGAGAGAGTATGCGTCAATTGTGCCAAACGGAAATACTAATTTATTAGAAGGCGATAAAATTCTAATAATTGGGGAAATCGAATCTATTAAAGAACTCAAACAACTTTTCGAGTAATTGATATGGAAAGAAAGAATGAATTTATTAAGTTCAGCTCGCATCGGAATTATACCGACGAGCAGGCGCTGCGTAAATCCATTGAATTTAAATTGGATATGCTGACGCGCAGAACAATTAGGATGTTTTCCGATAGGGAAGTAAGCGCGGAGTTGATAAATAACTGTCTGCAGGTTGCCGGTTCGGCGCCAAGCGGAGCAAATATGCAGCCGTGGCATTTCGTGATTGTGCGAGATAAAGAAATAAAAAAGAAAATTAGAGAGGGAGCAGAGAAAGAGGAACGCGAGTTTTACGCAAGCCGCGCTCCGGAGGAATGGCTGGAAGCGCTCGAACCGCTCGGGACAGACCAGAATAAACCTTTCCTCGAATCCGCGCCCGTATTGATTGTGATTTTTGAGAAAAAATACGGCGAAGACGAAAATGGAAAAAAGATTAAACATTATTACACCAAAGAATCTATCGGCATTGCAACCGGATTTTTAATTGCCGCTCTTCACAAATCCGGTTTGGCTACGCTTACACACACTCCGAGTCCGATGAATTTTCTTAATGATATCCTTCACAGACCCAAAAATGAAAAGCCGTTCCTTATTCTTGTTGTCGGTCATCCGGCTAAAAACGCTATGGTTCCGAATATAAACAAAAAAAGTCTGGATGAGATTTCATCGACGTTTTGATATGAATGTCCCCGGGACGCTGTGCGTATGAGTAGTTTAAATATGGAATTTGGGATGAATGGATGTCCGAAGACGTTCAAAGACTCTGCGAGCTTTGAGGATGCAAATCTTAAAATTGACTTAGGATGAATGGATGATGAAATGGGAATCATTACCATCCACAATCGTATATTATTAGAAACCTTTGAATAACTGATCCCGACGATTTTTGTCGGG
>CAYNUJ010000280.1:0-3613 GCA_964400095.1 uncultured Melioribacteraceae bacterium | reverse complement strand
ACGTTAACGAATAAAAGAGTTACCGGCAGTTCGCCGAATACTTTTTTGGGTATTATTCCTTTAGGATCGGATCAAGTGGCGCAGCCGTTGAAAACGATTGCGTCCGTCAGCAGTTCCTCTCAATTCTATTTCAAAAGACTGTTGCTGGGAATTATTCTTGCTGCCGTCGGATTTTTCATGTTAGGCAGTTCCATAATAATAGGTTCAGTTCTTATCGTTCTCGGTTTGATAAATATCGTTAACTGCTATACCGCGGCGTTTGTTATTACCAATAACGCCGGGCAGGATTTATGGTATGAGATGTCGATAAGAGAGGCTTCAAAAGTACAGGCTTTTGTAAATGAAGTGAATACCGTAATAGCCGAGATATAATTGAGACTTCTCACATTGTTATTAATTATGGGAAAGCCGTCGTTCAATAATCAAAAGGCGGCTTCTCAATAATATTAAAGCGCCGGGGAAAACAGAAACGGGAAAAGCAAATATCGCGCGCTGCCGGCTTCGTTTTCAATCAATTATCCGCGGCGGAGTTCTTTTTTTCAATTGAGTTGAATCTCCCGGAAAGTAATTCGGCATTTTTTAAAGCGATAAAAACATCAAACCGGAGAATAAAAATGATTAAAATATTTAGGCTGTTATCGGTACTGTTAATAATGCCGCTTATTTCCTGCGAGGAGGAAGTTAATTTTGATAAAAAGGAAATATCCGGTATTATTCAGGAAATTGAAAACTCAATAAACCAAGACGATCTGATGGTTTTCCAGAAAAATTCGAGCGTACTTACTTTTTTCAATTTCAATTCCATTTTATGCGGTATCGCGAGTAAAAAAAGCAACGAACGGGTTTTTGTTATTAAACCGTTCAGCTTTGAAGCGGACGACGATTATATAGAAGTGGGCGTGTTTCTCAACTATTTAATCGACTTTAATATTAAATCGGCTCAACTTAAAGTTCCTCCTAAAGTAATGCAGAAAATTGTAAGTTTCGGACTGCCCAACAAAGCGTATTTTCATTTTAGCGTAATGGACAATCAATATTTTTTAACTGAAATAGATTATCCTTTCAGATATAAATATATGGAGCTGCTGGAAAATTTTCTATAATTAATTCATGTAGATATTTTTCAATTTCCCCTACTAAATTTCTCTGAATAAACATTTTAACCCTACTAAAATAGCATATTTTGTAATTATGGTAGGGTAAATTGCGAAAAAGTGTAAAAATTTTCAATTATTGTTAAAAAAATCGTAGAGCAGATAAACATACACTTTTATTGGAATGACTCAAATAAGCGCAATTTATTCTATTCAGATTAGCTATGAATTTATTTTTCTAAGCAGTTAAAATATCCTCCTCACTCTACGTCTCGGTTTTTAATCAATTTGCCTATCCAGTCGCAAGAAAATATATTTCCGTTTACGATAATTAATTACTATTCGGGTGCAAAATGAAAAAAGCGATTCTCTTAATTTTAATTGTTACCGGAGCGGTTTGCGCTCAAAGTAAAAAGGCTATTTCGGTAGAAGATTTATACAAAGCCGCTTACGTCGGTTCGCCGGTTCTTTCCGAAAACGGAGAGCGTGTTTTATTTACGGTTACAAAAAACGATCTACGAAAAGCAAAGTCGAATACCGACATTTATTTGGTTAACTCGGACGGAACCGGTTTTAAGCGATTGACGAACAATCCCGCCGCGGATTACAATCCCATCTGGAGCGCAGACGGCAAAAGCGTTTATTTCGTTTCAACGAGAGGCGGTTCTCCACAATTATATAAACTGCCTCTCGACGGCGGGGAGGCGGTAAAATTAACCGATTACGGTTTGGGTATTTCTTCTCCTAAAATTTCCGCCGACGGATTGAAAATCATCTTTCATGCTAAAGTATTTCCCGAATGCGGAGCGGACGCCGGCTGCAACAACGATACTTACGACAAAATGAATAACGGTCCCATTCAAGCGCACCTTGCCGACAGTCTGTTTATACGGCATTGGACGGAATACGCCGACGGACAATATACGCACGTGTTGTCACTTAATTTGGAAAGCGGGGAGGCAACCGATTTAACTCCCGGCTATTATAACTCGCCAACATTCTCCGCCGGCGGAAGCGATCATTACGTCTTCTCTCCCGACTATACCGAAATTGCGTTCGATTCCAAAAGAGTTGCAAATCCGGAAAGCTCCACCAATTCCGATGTATGGACGGTATCGCTCGGCGGTAAAAATCTAAATAACATCACGAGAAACAACAAAGCCTACGACGGCAATCCGAAATATTCGCCCGACGGAAGATTTATTGCTTATCTTACGCAGGAAACTCCGGGTTACGAATCCGACAGATTCAAACTCGCCCTCTTTAACAGAGCTACCGGCGAAGTGAAAATTTTAACCGAAAGTTTCGATAACTGGGTGAATGATTTCGAATGGAGCGAGGATTCTAAATTCATCTATTTTACCGGATTCGAGAAAGGCTATCTGCCGTTGTTCCGGGTGAATATTGAAACCCTGGAAATTGAAAAACTTATTCCTAATAAAGTCGTTGCCTCTTTCCAAATTTCCGCCAATCAAGAATTCGCGGTGTTTTCATATTCACAGATAGACAAACCTTACGAGCTGGCGGTTTACAATTTCGAAACGAATGAAGCGAAAGATATAACTTCGGTCAACAAAACGCTGACCGACACTATCGATTTCCGTACTGCCGAGCAGATGTGGATTAAAGGAGCCGACGGCGTTCCGGTTCACGTTTTCCTGATTAAACCGCACGATTTTGATCCGAACAAAAAATATCCGCTTGTAATTAACGTTCACGGCGGACCGCAGTATCAATGGATGGATTCCTTCCGTTTCGATTGGCAGGTTTATCCCTCTGCGGGATACGTTCTCGCGTTTCCGAATCCGCACGGCTCAATAGGATACGGGCAAGATTACACGGCCGCAATTTCGCGCGATTGGGACGGCAAGGTTCTTGAAGACGTAATTAAAGTTACCGATTCATTGGCGCGATTAAGTTACGTGGACAGTTCCAGAATGGGCGCGATGGGCTGGTCGTACGGCGGTTATTTTATGAATCTGCTCCAAGCGAAAACCGACCGCTTCAAATGTCTCGTTTCTATGATGGGCATTTACGACCTGGCGGAATTTGCCGAAGAAACCGAAGAGCTTTGGTTTTCCAATTGGGATTTGGGAAATGATTATCAATCTAAATCGCCGAGTAATTATGTTGATAATTTCAAAACTCCCACTCTAATCATTACCGGCGAAAAAGATTATAGAATTCCCTACACGCAGAGCGTTCGCTATTTTACCAACTTACAGTTGAAAGGAATAGATTCGCGTTTAATAATATTCAAAAACGACGGGCACTGGCCCAGTTCGCTCCGTTCGATGCCGCTCTATTATAACGCGCATCTTGAATGGTTTCATAAATATCTCGGCGGAAATCCCGCCCCGTGGAACAGCAAGGATATGGTCCGGAATAATTATTTGAAGTGAGTTTAATATTGGATGGGGAAGTCTGAAAAATCCATGCTCTGTCATAACGAGGAGCGAAGCGACGTGATTATCTGTTGATTTTAGCTCAGAATTGAATTATTTCACTTTACTCAAAAT
>CAYNUJ010000279.1:0-3623 GCA_964400095.1 uncultured Melioribacteraceae bacterium | reverse complement strand
TTAAGAAGTCTGTTAACATAATAACCGGTGAATGCGGCGACAAATCCCATAGCCAATATATTTACCGCCAAAGCCGTAACTCCTCCGTCGCCGAAAAGAAAAGATTGAATTACTAATACAAGAGCCAATGAAATTGAAGCAAAAAAAGGATTAAACAAAACGGCTATCACCGCCGCGCCTATCGCGTGTCCGCTTGTGCCCCCGGGAATCGGTATGTTGAGCATCATTACTAAAAACGATAGAGCCGTAACCGTTGAAAGTAAAGGAAGGCTTTCTTCCGAAAAATCTTTCTTAACCCTTTTAAGACTGTATGCAAGCATAGGAAGAGTAAGCGCGTAACTAGCCGCTACTGTAGCCGGAGAAAGATATCCATCGGGAATGTGCATTTTAATCCTGCATTATTTTTATCTAAGCTGAATTATTTGAATACTAATTCTATTCAATCAAAAATTTCCCTTTCAATTTAATTTCTTTTTTTTGTTTTTCAAATAAATTCTCTAAAAATTATTTTCGTTATTTGTTGTTGAATCGAAACCCGGTTGAAATAATAACATTTATTAGTCCCTTACAGAAAGCTTTTAAAACCGTAAGACCGCCGACTTAACGGCAGAAAATTTTCAAATTATAAGAAAAACTTCGTATCTTACGAAAAAAGAGATTATTATGAATGAAGAAAAATTAGTAAAGGCAATATCTTTCAGCGAATTGGAAGACCGGGCTCCGGCATATTCGCTGGTTCTTAACACGGATTTAGTTATAATAAAATATGACAACAATGTTTCAGCGCTATACGGCAGATGCCTGCATAGGGGAGCGCTGTTGTCGGACGGATTTATATCGGGCGATAATCTTATCTGCGGGCTGCATTACTGGGATTACCGAGTGGACACCGGCGTAAGCGAATATAACAACAGCGAAGCGCTGAAAAAATTCAAATGTTTTATTGATAAAGAAAACGACGCGGTATTTGTGGATGAAAACGAAATTAGAAATTGGGAAAAGGAACATCCGCAGCCGTATAACAGAAAAGACTATCTCGGTCTTTACGCCGATATTCACGGAACGCCGGAAGAAGAGAATAACGCATACATTCGAGAACTGGCAAAAAACGGATTAAAGAATTGGGGACATCACGGTAAAACTTCCGCGATGGGAGTCCCGATTACAGAATTGCCGAGATGGAACGATATTCAAATAATTACCGGACAGCTTGCCAAGAGACCGCTGCTGGATGACGATGAGGTCGGAACAGAATTTATTGTCGGACCAAACGCAAAGAAACCTTTGAAATTGAAAATACCCGTTTTCGTAAGCGATATGAGTTACGGCGCTTTAAGCGAAGAGGCAAAAATCGCTTTGGCGAAAGGAGCGGAAATGGCGGGAACGGGCATATGTTCAGGCGAAGGCGGAATGCTTCCCGAAGAGCGTGAATGCAATTCACATTATTTTTATGAACTCGCTTCGGCTAAATTCGGATGGGATATTCAAAAAGTGAAAAATGTTCAGGCGTTCCACTTTAAATCCGGGCAAGGAGCTAAAACCGGAACCGGAGGACACCTGCCGGGGAGTAAAGTGAAAGGCAGAATAGCCGAAGTGCGGGGTTTGAAAGAAGGAGAACCGGCGATAAGTCCGGCTACTTTTAACGACTTAATTACGGTTGACGATTACAAAAAATTAGCGGATGAAGTTAGAGAAATTTCCGGCGGAATTCCAATCGGGTTTAAATTATCGGCTCAGCATATTGAGGAGGATATCGATTTCGCGCTTGATGTAGGAGTGGATTATATAATTTTAGACGGACGCGGAGGCGGCACCGGCGCCGCACCGGAAGTTTTCAAAAATAACATTTCCGTTCCCACAATTCCGGCGTTAGCAAGAGCGAGGAAACATCTCGATAAGCGAGACGCTAAGGGCGTAACGCTCATCATTACGGGCGGATTAAGAACCGAATCGGATTTTGTTAAAGCTTTGGCTTTGGGCGCGGACGGAATTGCTGTGGCAAATTCGGCTCTCCAGGCAATCGGATGCCTCGGGATGCGCGCGTGCGATACAAATAATTGTCCCGTTGGCATTGCCACGCAGAGCGAAAAATTAAGGTCGAGATTAATAATCGATCAATCGGCGAAACAATTGAAAAACTTTTTCGAAGCGACAACTGAATTAATGAAAATTTTAGCGAGAGCCTGCGGACACAATCATTTGAATCAATTTAATATTAATGATTTGACAACTTATAAAAAAGAAATGGCGGAGTTATCGGGCGTTAAGTTCGGCGGAGTTGTATAAACCTGAATTTGTCAATAACGCTAATTGAAAAAAAAGGACGCCGTTTTCAGACGTCCTTTTTTGTAGGGAGTATACATCAAGGGAAAAAATTAAAGATTCAACGATAACTTTGTATAATAGAATGCTCCGTTTACTCCAAATTGAGTTACTCTTCTGCTGTACGGAAATCTTCCGTTGCTGTAATTGCCTTTATTCCGATGTTTATCGGGGAAAGTATTTAAGAAGTTATTTCCACCGACGGAAAGCGAAAGACCGGCAAAAAGTTCGTATCTGACATCTATATCAAATAGAGTTTTAGCGCTGAAAGTTTCATCATTCGCAGGGTTAGAAGGCTTATATTCAACTTTACCGTAGTAATTAGCTCTTCCGGTAACGGCAAGGCGTCCGGTAGTATATTTAACCGAAAAAGTGCCCTTTGTTTGAGGGAGAGCGTCTTCCAACCTGTTTTGATCTTCTCTTCCGAAGAATTTTGTTTTTACCGCATTCAAATCTCCGCCGGCAAATTTATTTGCCACGGACTGAGGAATATTAACAGCATCAACCGTTGTTTTGGTAATATTTGCGGCTAGAGTGAAATCTAATCTTGCAGCTTTGAACCTTAAATTATAATTAGATACGAAATCAAAACCAGTTGTTTTAGTGTCAACTGCATTGGCAAAAAATTGAGCCGCGCCAACGCCGTCTTTTTCAAACGGTTTTAATATTCCCGCAACTATCGGATCGCCGTTGCTGAATCTATTTGTTAAAACAATCCTATCCGAAATATTAATGCTGTAATAATCGGCAGTTATTGAGAAGTTTCTCATAGGTTTAACAGTAAAACCAATACTGATGTTTGAAGAAGTTTCTTCTTTCAAATCAGGAATACCGAATGCTTTTGCCACCGCGCTTCCATTGTTAGCCGTAAGAACTTGTTTGGGAACTAAATCCCCCGCGCTGTTAAGAACAAACTGAGTGCTCACATTACTGAACCAAATTTGATTCAGCGAGGGAGCTCTAAAGCCGGTACTAAAAGCGCCTCTTATCGAGAAGTTCTCGGTAATTGAAAATCGAGTTGCCGCTTTACCGATAAAAGTACTTCCGAAATCGCTGTAATTTTCGAATCTTCCGGCAAGATCAAGCTGCAGTCTTTCGGTCAATTGACTTTCAATTCCACCGTAAATACTTAAACTGTTTCTAAAACGGTCAACTTCGTTAGAAGGCTGAAATCCGGGAAATACCTGAGAACCGGCTGCTTTAGGCGCTCCGGTGGAAGTTGTATCGAAATCGACTCCGGGAATTGAACCCCCGTTTCCTAACATCCAAGAACCGTCTTCTCCGGCAGTAATTTGATAATT
>CAYNUJ010000278.1:0-3641 GCA_964400095.1 uncultured Melioribacteraceae bacterium | reverse complement strand
TGGATGACGAATATAAATCCCCTTTCGAAAAAAGAATAGTCGAGCTAATTCATACAGGTTATTTCCCTAAAAAAGAACTCGCCGACTATCCGGCTCATTTGCACATTGACATATTGCCGGTCGCGCAGGGTAAGGGCGTGGGAAGAAGATTGATAAATGCGTTTCTCGATAAATTAAAAGAACTGGACGTCTCCGCAGTGCATCTCGAAGTGGGGAAGAATAATTTAAATGCAATTGAATTCTATAAGAGATTGGGATTTGAGGTGATATGCGAGTACGAGCATTCGATTGCGTTTGGAAAATGGATGGAACGCTGATTTTCATGATTAATCATGATTTACGCTGATTAGAATTTTTATATTTGATTCAACTAATTGTACCGTTATTTAAATTCTCGCAACAATTAAACAATCTGACAGTTAAACAATCTCCGCCTTCAGTCCGAATGACAAATTCCCAATGACGAATGACGAGAGCCCCTTTTCCCCCATCACTTAAATTGGTCAACGCTGCTAATGTATTATTAAGTTGGAACTGCAATCCGAAAACACCTTGCTCGGAAGAATACCCCGATTCGAAGAAATAAAGAAATTAAAATATCGGTACTTGATTGCGGGAATTATATAATTATTTATATGATAGAAAGGAGAACAGTTTATATCCACAGAATACTTCACGGCGCGAGAGATTATAGGGGGATGATGTAGGGGAGAAGTAACGGCGTCGCGCCTAAACCGTCCGCCCCAAAAAGCGATGCAGCTTAATAACGACAACTTTATTTTTATTAAAATTTTTCATTTACACGCAAAACTTATACAGCAATATTACACGAACAACGCAAACCCCCAAATTACAAAAATGCCGCACCGTTACGGCGGTCGGTTTTGAGGCGCTGGTTAGGGAGATTTTTTAAATTGATTTAACTCTTCAATTATAATTCCCTTTACATCTTCCTCACTTATTTCCTCATTAGAAAATTGTTCAAATAATGCCATCCCTTTTTTATTTAGCTCAATTGATCCACGTGGATGAGATAATAATTCAGCAAGAGTATAAGTAGCATCGTCAATAATTTCAGCCAATTTGTAGAAAGTTTTTGAATAATCTAGTGAGTCTTCTACTGTTTTTGGAGCATGTAAATACTTATTCAAAGAACTATAAATTTTAGTTAATTTGTCTAAATCAGGATAAACAATTCTTTCTTTTGCACCCAAGCATTCAAGATATATATTAAGAAATTCTAATTTTTTAAAAAACTTTGGTTCAATGTTTAGGAGTTTCTTAGAAAGGTCATATGCTCTATACAGTTTTTTAATATTATTTGAGATATCTGTATTTTTAACTAAAACTAAATATTCAAACAGTAAACGTTCAATTGTGAATCTGTAATCCAACGCTACATGATATAATAATTCTCTATTTTCTTTAAACTCCTTAAGTTTATCAAAACCTTTTTGAAAGTAAGATTCAGAATTGATGGAAATAATTTGTCCTTCCATATTTTTCTTATCTCCCTAACTATTATTTAACCCGACAAAAACCTTTTTCCTTCGGAACGTTAGCCCGAAACAAAATTCCTACTAACAATCCGTTGGATATTAGACTTTAACGCCGGAATCTATTTAATTAAAACAACTTATCAAATCTAATCTTTATTTTTTGTGGTTTGTTAGGAAGAATAAACATTCCACCTAACAATCTTTTATTTCATTCCGTCTAACGGACTAATTACTTCATTTCCTTGTCGAATCGCTTGAGTACAAACCATTCTTAAAATAAAATTATTCCGCCCTATGTAATGCTCGAAAAAATTCAAATACTCGTTTGCCCTGTTATGAATAATTTCCGTTTGAAATTAAGGAAAATATCTTTTTCAGTCAAATATTATTTATTCTGGAATAGGACGCGAATTTCACGGATTATGCGGATTTACGCGGATGGGAAATAAAGCCGTCACTCTGAGTAGAGCGAAGAGTCTGAAAAAAGGATTGTGTGATTGGACGATTGCATGATTGAATGGCTGAATGACGAATTCCAAAACAATATTCCCAAGCCTCATTTTCCATTTTCCTATTGTTACGCCGTCTCGCATCTTACTTCTAGCTTCTCGTTCTTTTTTCCTCAAAAACGGTCGACACTATTCATGGATTGTCAATAATTTTAAATTATCCATTCTCCATTCTCCATTCTCAATTCTCAATTTCCCATCACTCCCTCGTTGCTTCATTCAGCTTTGCGATAAATCCCAAAGTCTCAGAATAATCCCCGCCATCCCGGCTCAAAGATTTTATCACCGCGCTGCCTACTATTACCCCGTCGCAGTAAGGGGAAATCTTTCTAATATCTTCCGGTGAGGAGATTCCGAATCCGACGAGCATTTTATTATTAGAGACAAGTTTGTAAGTTTTTTCCAGATTTCTGAGTATGTCGTCTGAAAAACCTTCTCTCGCGCCTGTTGTGCCGAGCACGGAAACGCAATAGAGAAATCCTTCAGACGTTTGATCGATTTTTCGTATCCTTTCTTCCGGAGACGCCGGGGTTGTAAGCAGAATTACATCCGGTCGGCTGTTTATTCCGTTAAAGAATTGTTCGCTCTCTTCCAAAGGCAAATCGGGAACGATGAGTCCGTCAACTCCCGCGCTTACGGAATCAGCGAGAAATTTATTTACTCCGTAATTTAAAATTGGATTAGCGTAAGTCATAATTATTATCGGATGGTCTGTTTCTTCTTTTACTTTGGCAGTCTTTTCCAAAACATATTCCGTATTAACTCCGTTATTCAAAGCCGTTTGAGAAGATGCCTGTATTGTTTTTCCGTCGGCGAGCGGGTCGCTGAAGGGAATTCCCAATTCAATTAGATCCGCTCCCGCGTCGAAGGTTCTTAAAACCAACTCTTCGAAATTCTCTTTTCGGGGAAATCCCGCGGTTAAATAAACGGATAAAGCTTTCTTGGTTCTATTAACTTCCGTCAAATATTTCTTTATTTTACTCATTTAATCCCTCCGTGCGATTGATTATGGTATCCAAATCCTTATCGCCTCTGCCGCTTATGTTTACAACCACAATTTCATCTTTCGTTGTGTTCGGCATAAGTTTATTTAAATATGCCGCGGCGTGCGCCGTTTCGAGAGCGGGAAGTATTCCTTCTTTTTCCGAAAGTAGTTTAACCCCTTGCAGAGCTTCATCGTCGGTAACCGAATCGTACAACGCCCTTTTAGTTTGGAAGAGATAAGCGTGTTCCGGTCCCACACCCGGGTAATCCAATCCGGCGGAAATTGAATGCACTTGTGCCACTTGACCGTCGCTATCTTGCAGCAGCAGCGTTTTCATTCCGTGGAAAATCCCGTCCCTTCCTTTAGTAATAGTTGCGCTGTGTTTGTCGGTATCAATTCCTAATCCCGCGGCTTCCACTCCTATTAACTTTACGTTCGCTTCTTCGATGAAAGGATGAAAAATACCAATCGCGTTGGAACCTCCGCCCACGCACGCAACAATGTAATCGGGTAATCTTTTTTCTTTTTCAAATAATTGTTCCTTTGTTTCTACGCCGATTACCGATTGGAAATAACGAACAATCAACGGATACGGATGCGGTCCCACAACCGAGCCGATAATGTAATGTGTGTTTTCTACGTTTGTGA
>CAYNUJ010000277.1:0-3646 GCA_964400095.1 uncultured Melioribacteraceae bacterium | reverse complement strand
ATAACCATGCCTTTTACCTTTTTCAATTGCGGAAGCTAAGTGGAGAAATAATTCTTATAATTTTCATCCGATTTATTCAAATATTAAATTGTTATCGGTAAATTTAGGATAATAATTTTATGCAAAAGGGAAATTATGAATAAAAAATTCGGATACGCAGCATTTGTATTTGCCGTTGTTTCAATGTTTGTCCCCATAGGCTACTCAAATAATGAGTGGATAACCGTTTTACCAATTTACGGGAATATGGAATTCCCGGAAATCGGCTATCAATGGATAACTATCGGAGCCTTTGCGGTCACGTTTGTTATTGTTGCGCTGCTGTTGCCCTATTTTAACAGTAAGGAGAATAAATTCGCGCTGAATATTCTCGGCGGAATTATGATTGTATGCGTTTTCTTTTTTGCCGCCGCGCTTTTCATTACATTCCACGAAGCCTCGAAAGCGGGAATTAACACTACAAGTTACGGATATGGATTTTTCACTCTGATTGCGGGAATTATTCTATGCTTCCTTTCGGCGGTCAAGTTGAAGAAATAATCGGGGAATAATTTAGACATGTTTGCATCAGGCATTCTGAATGATGATTATTTGATTGGTGATTGGTGATTGAATGATTGTTCGCTGAGAAGGTTTCCGTCATCGCGAGCGAAACGAAGTGAAGCGTGGCGATATGTCACATTATTCGTAAAATTCAAAATTGTGCAATTGCACCGCAGATTGCTTCGTCGCCCCGCAAAGCGGGACTCCTCGCAATGACGTGTGTGTCGTCACGAGCGGAACGGAGTGAAGCGGGGTTTATCCGCCTTTGGCGGGCGATCTGTTTGAAAAGTGAGAAATGACGGACATAAAAAGAGATACGACCCGGCCTGCTAAGAGGAGGCAAGCCGGGCTGGGGAGGTATCTATGAAATAAGGGTGTTATACTGTTTCTAATTCCGCTTGTTCTTCGTTTGTAAAAACTTTTTCCAAGTCGAGTAAGATCAATAATCTATCTTCCAATTTCCCTACCGCCGTAATATATTCCGAATCAATCCCGCTTACCATCTTCGGCGGAGGTTCGGTAATGTTTTGAGGAATTCGAAGCACTTCGCTTACCTCGTCCACAATAAATCCAATAGTCTTGCTTTCAAGTTCAACTACTATAATTCTTGTATTTTTATCCCGCTCTTTCATCTCCATTCTAAGCCGCTTTCTTAAATCGACAACAGGAATGACTTTCCCGCGTAAATTGACGACTCCGTCAACATAGTCGGGCGAATTCGGAACCCGCGTAATTTTCATCATGCGAATTATTTCCTGGACTTTGAGAATATCCACGCCGAATTCCTCTTTGCCGATTTTGAAACTTACCAGTTGAATTATTTCATCCGTTACTTCTTGAATGTCCTGCATAATCTCTCCCAAATGTATATTTCTTCTGATTTCATTATCGAAAACAGATGTAAATTCTTTAGCCCTTTAATGTGTTTTTTTCTATGCTAAAGTCGTACAGTCATGCAATAGATTGCCTGTCTGCCGATAAAACAGTCCACGTTATAATAACAATTTTTGACTTCCTTGTCATATCGACGAATGAAATGAGGAGACTTGTGCGACTTTGGCGTATATCTTTTCTGTTGGTTTGGATGAAAAATGACCGTCATCGCGAGCGAAACGGAGTGGAGCGTGGCGATCTGTTGCATTATTCGCCAAACCAAAATCTGTGCAATTGCAAAACATATTGCCCTAAAAAGAAATATTTTCTTTAATCAGCTAAATATTTCGGCGTTATTCCCGATAATAATTCAGTAATCATACACATAATGAATAAGGAAAATGAAAATTCAGGAAACCTTAGATATTAATCAAAAAATATCAACTTCCAACTCAGACATGCCAACACTCGGGTCTAATATGTTTCAGCGCATGGGCGAGGAATTTTTCGGATTCAAATCCGATGTTGAGGGGGACCTGGATAAATTCATTAAACAGTTTCACAAATATAATTTACACTCGCTGCCGATAGAACTTAATGAATTTTTTCTGGAATTCAAATCGCCTCAGTTTTCCTTTTTGAAAGAATATTACCTTTTAAGCGACATGGCGAAAAAATCGAATGAGAAACGAAAGCTTACATTCGGCAGTAAACAATTGGAAGATTTTTTCGTTCAATGGACTATTTCCAAAAATCCGGAAGGAAAATTATATTACGCTAAATCCTTGATTAGCAAAATTAAGGACGACCATTCGAAATTAATTAATATGTTAATACTCGCCTTTATTTTTTCCTATGAAGACAGCCTTATTGATTATGACGCAGCGTGCAATTTATTTGAACGAGCTGAGAATCTTTTTATTAATTTTAATTCAAACTCCCGGATAAGAGACCGCATTTTATACATAATAAATATTTTCGCCGGATTCACCGAACTTAAACGTTATGGACTTGACGAAGCTCACGCTAAATTCCAAAATGCTATGCAGTATAATAAATGGTCGGTTAATGCAAAATTTTATTCCGCGCTAACCGAAATCCGAATGGATAATCCGGACGAGGCGCTTAATTCTTTGATGGAAGTAATTGAATATGACGAAATGAGATTGAAATTCGCAATAACGAGTAACAATTATCTGCTTTTTAAGTATTTCCTCAATAGCAATTATATAGAAAAAATATTTTTTTATAACGACTTTTCGATACTTTTTGACGTATTTCAGCAGCTCACTTCGGAGAAACTTGATCGCGGAATTGCTTCTATAAACGAGATCATCTCTAAAACCGAGGGGTTGAATAACAAAAAATCATTTAGATATCTTAAGGAAGCCAATAGAAAAGACCTGATTTTTATTGAGAAGTTAATTAAGGATTATAAAGACAGTCAAAACTATTACGTCCATTCGTCTATCTTAATTATCGAAAAGAAATTGAATAATATTATAGAGTCTATAATTAAAAACATTAAAGACCAGAACAACACTAAATTGGAATTACACGAAAATTTATACAATGAAAAAATAATTTCCGAGTCGGGAATGATCAAAGATCTGGAAGACGAATTAGAATTCGATCAAAAAGAATTGGAAATAGAATTTACATCGCGGAAAAAGGCAATTGACGGCGAGGTGGCTCAAAAAGTACGCGAATTAGAATTCAAATTGGAAAGTTTGGAAAATTCTAAGAATACTATGTCCTTAAAAGCGTTTTCCAACAGTATGTTTTATAATATTTTTATTTCCATTTTCGTCGCGCTTACAGGAGGTTTTGCCGAATATACTAATAGTTCTCAATCCTCGGTCGATAATTTCGGCGGTATTATGATTGTGATTATTATCCACGGGTTAAAATGGGGATTATTATCATTCATTATCGGTTTAGTGGTTTCCGCGTTTACGTCGGTCTCTACGGTCATTTCAATTTACACTCAAAAGCAAAGAATATCGAAAGTGATTAATGATACAAATTCATATAAACAAAGAATCATCGACGCCTTAAGCGCGGATTTGGAGACAAGGAAGCAGAGATTGGTCTCGAATGCAACCGTGTTATTGAATAACCATAAAAAGAATTTAGAACGATTAGGAATTGAAAAAGAGAAAAAAATGAATTCTCTTAAATTGGAAATAGACGAAACAATCGAAAAAGAAATAGCTCCGTTTTTATTATT
>CAYNUJ010000276.1:0-3690 GCA_964400095.1 uncultured Melioribacteraceae bacterium | reverse complement strand
TGCTCATTACGCTGACTGGGATAAGGATGTTGCCGAGACTGCTTTTTTACACATGATTGGCATTGCCAAAACGCTTTCTATGAACGAACTGGAGAATGAAATCCGGAATTTGAAAGATAATAAGTCCGTCGAAGAACAGATAGCGGAAGGAATAAAAACATCACCGGAAGTAAAGACATCTGCTACAGCATGGTTCAACAATGTAAAACCCCATTTGGATATCCGCCAGGGTAATTTGGATGAGTCGGTATTTGCGGCGGACCTGGCAGAAGTTTCATTGGGATCAGGCCGCGAAGTATATAGTAACCGCTCTCTGTTTTTCGACAAAACATTTTTTACCGAAGGATTGACCAATATTTCCAACAGAGTGCTTAAAGGGTTGAATGGGGATGAAGATGGTGAAAACCGGGTGATCTCTTTGCAGACAGGTTTCGGCGGAGGAAAAACACATACGCTTATTTCTCTGTACCACCTGGCTAAGGCAGGAAAAGATATTTCGGTTAATGCAAAAGTGAGTGAAAAACTTACGGTAACACCAAAATATGAGAAAGTAAATCTTGCCGTATTTACAAATAAAACAAACGACCCGACACAAGGAAGACAAATAGATGGTTTACATATCAAAACGCTTTGGGGCGAAATTGCATATCAGTTAGGCGGCAAAGAACTTTACGAAAAAATAAGACCGAATGACGATGCAAGAACAGCGCCCAAAGGTTTGATGCTGGATATACTAAATACCGCCGCGCCGTCATTAATTCTAATAGATGAATTGGCGGATTATTGCGTGGCGGCAGCCGGAATAGTTGTGGGTGGTTCAACACTTTCCGACCAAACAATTAGTTTTATGCAGGAGTTTACCGAGTCTGTATCGCGGGTTAAAAATAGTGTTGCTGTTATAACGCTTCCGGCGAGTGTACAAGAAGTAGCAAATTCACCACAGGCGGCGGCAATACTTCAAAGCCTTGAGAGCAGAGTGAAACGCGTAGGCGCAGATACCAAACCCGTAGCCGAAGAAGAGATATTTGAAGTCATCCGCCATAGATTGTTTGAGGGCATCGGCGATCCCAAAGTTACCGAAGGCATTATAGCGTCTTATCGGGAAATGTATCAAAATCTTTGGACTGAATTGCCGAGCCGGTCAAATAAAACGGAATATATTGAAATGATGCGAAGATCATATCCTTTTCATCCCGAATTGATCAATATCTTTAAAGATAAATGGGCAAGTCATCCCCAGTTTCAAAGAACACGCGGCGTATTACGGCTTTTAGCCTCTATTGTTTCAGATTTATGGAAACGCAGAAACAGTCTTGTTGGGAATCATGCTTTAATACATCCGTCCCATCTTCAACTGGATAATTTGGATACGCTCACCGGAGAGATTAAGAAATTGTATGGTTTGGGATATGATGCTGTCATCAGTTCAGATGTCTGTGGTATCAATTCCAACGCCTATCAAATAGATCAGGACAAACCGGCGTTTAATGAGCATTCCCTTACGCAGGGTATCTCAACAGCTATTTATCTTAATTCTTTTGGAAGTAAAGGTGTTAATCAGGGAATAACCGTAAAGGAATTAAAACTTCAATTGCTTGTTCCCGCTGGTTTTAATCACAACAGCATAAATAGCAGTTTAGACGAATTACAGAATAAAGCGTATTATTTATACTACTCTCAAACAGGCGCATCGGAACAGCGTTTCTGGTTTCATACAAAACCCAATTTGAATATCTTGGTTAACAATGCATTGTCGGATATTAAGAATGAAAGAATAGAGAGTCAGATTATTAATCTTTTGGAAGAGAAAGGATTAAGAGTTGCAAAAATAAAAACCATTGTAAATCCTAAGGGAGATATTCCGGAATTGAAATCTCCTACCTTGATAATTATGCATCCGTCATTATCGCATAATGGAAACAAGAAACTTGAATTAACCATAAAAGAAAATGCTTTGAAAAAAGGAAATTCCGATAGGATATATAGAAATACGATTCTGTTTTTATCAGTCTCATCACAAGGAAAAGCAGGCTTGTATAATGTAATACGGGAATATCTTGCGTGCACAAAGATAAAAGATGAGTATCAGACTACTCTGGAACAAGATCAAAAAACAGAATTGAGAAACAGAACTGAAGAAGCGCAGAAGAAAATGCAGCATGAACTGGTGACAGCTTACAATCAAATACACAAATATTCAGCATCCAAAGGCATTGATACTATTGAACTCAAACAATTTGCCGATACCCTGGACAGGCAGATATCGACTCATCTTTTTGACAAATTAAAGGAAGAAGAATACGTATTGGAATCAGTGGGGCTAAATACGTTAAGAAAAAATAATCTGCTCCCGGAAGATGACAAACCAATTCAAGCGACTCAGGTATTCGAAGCATTTCTGAGATATGATGACAAGCCGATGATCATTGACAAATCAGCCATTCAGGATAGCCTTTTAAAGTACTGTTACAATAAGCAATTTGCTATTGCTTCCAAGTCTGCGGAAAATTGGACCAAAATGTTTTTTGGTGAAACAATTCCAATGTTTGATATAGCAGACGAAACGTATTGGCTTGTATCTAGCGGTGATTATGAAAATTGGGCTAAGAAACAGGTTAAGCCTGATGAAGGCATTGGTGGCGTAGGAGAGCCGGTTACCGGCAGCACAGTTGAATGCACAACTGATACTCCGGAAGAAGAAGATGCTGTTGATGAAAAACATATTTCAAAATTAGTGGTTTCGGGGTCAGCAAATGCTATAGCATTTAATCATCTTTTCAGTTCATTTATTATGCCTTTGAAGAAGAATGATGTAAAAATTGAGTTTAAAATAACAGCAAAGTCAAACAAAAATTATCCACTAACTAAAAACAGTCAACAATATAAAATTGTAAAAGAATCTGCTAACCAAATGGGATTTGAATTGGAGGAGGAATAGAATTATGCAAACCCGGCAGGTAACAAAAGCTATAAGCAATAGCAAAAAACGCAACTACTCATAGTAAGAACGTTCATAAAAAATCGCTCCGCTCATACGTATGAACGGGCGGCGGCTTCGCCACCCGTTGTAGGGTATTTTAAGAAAGACGAAATGAGACAATTAATAATTACATTTTTGACATTAATAATTTTCTTTTCCTGCAATAGCCAGACTGAAAAGATTGAATACGATCAAAAAGCAATTGAATTAAATAACAAAGGAGTAGAACTTTATCAATTTGGCGAATATGACAGTGCCCTCATTTATTATGACCAAGCGATAGAATTAGACAATAACTATTACTTACCTCATTCGAACAAGACTACTATTTTTCTATCTCGAAAAGATTATAAATCTGCTTTAAAAGAAAGTGAACTTGTAATTAAGAAAAAACCAGACCTAGCGGAAGGATGGACTTTTGCTGGAATGCTGTATGACTTTTTAGGAGATACTTTAAAAGCAAAAGCATATTACGGAAAAAGCATCGAAATATATGACCAAAGAATTTCTAATCCAGACAAGAAAAAGTATTTAGAAGCAAACAGACTTAATCGAGCATTTTCATTAATCTTAATCGGAAAAGAAAATGAAGGAAAAAAAGAATTTGAAAAACTAAAATCAGAAAATCCAGACAACATAATGATTGACGAATTTTTAAAAATAAATAAACAGGATTACATTAGACAAATAATTGGGAATGAATAAAAAAC
>CAYNUJ010000275.1:1180-3691 GCA_964400095.1 uncultured Melioribacteraceae bacterium | reverse complement strand
CCCGATTACGTAACTGATTTTCCCGATGAAATAGAGGAAGCATTTTCCTTACGCAGTAATTATTCTGCCTCGGTGGATTTAAGCAAAACTACATTAAACGGAACTTATAAAATAATATCAAAATTAAATCAGCACAGTCATCAGCAAGACCTTGCAGTTATTCTTGTTGTAAGTAAAATTGATAAAACAAACAAAACATTTACATTCGGGGATAGCGGAAGCAGTGTAAAGTTATCATTTCTTTATCTCGCAAATTTCCTAAATCTTATGACTCCCAAGAACGCTGTAATTTATTTGGTTGGCGCTGATATGGAAGATTATATAAATGAACAATGGGAAAAAGCCGACAGCGCCGATACGGGAGGACGATATTTGATTACGCTAAATTCTTCCGAGAATATGGATATATCTGATATCATTGAATTAGTTAACGATAGTTTTGCCGAAGTGAAAGAACAATTGTCGGAAAACGGCGACAAGAAGTATCTCTATCTTAGCGATCTGATTAATAACCAGATAAATCTACTAACCGGCGGAAGCGTTTACTCAAATATCTATAAAATTAAATCCGCTCAAAATATTATAATAAGCTATATCGGAGGATAGAATGTATAAAATAATAGTAAGTTTCTGTATTCTCTGCAACATTCTTTTTGCTCAAAATAAAAAATCGGTTGAGGTAATTTTGAACTCACTGGATTTTAGCAGATATCCTAAAGTTGACTTATATGCTACATTCAAAAGCCAAAATACCGATTCGGCAAACAAGCCCGTGAAGGCGGAAGAATTTATTGACAAAGTTCTGCATGATAACAAAACGGTTAATATTAAAGAGATTACCTCGGTTACGGAATTAAAGAAAAGCGGGGAATCGGAATTATATATTTCGCTGGTTTTCGATAATTCCCAAAGCATGGCGGGACGAATTGATTTATTAGAAGCGGCAGCGAAGAACTTCGTAAGCGGACTAAGAAAAGGCGATTATGTAAATATAGTTGATTTTGGAATGGGAGCATGGGGAATATCTGACAAGAAAGTGAAAATACCCGAATCTGATGCTCCGATTCACGCGAGGGAGAAAATCGGATTCAGCAATTCAAAATTCTATTTAACTCAAAGAATCCATACGGAATCATTTACGAAAAAAACATTTTTGTACGATGCTATTCTGCTTTCATTGTCGAAGCTGAATTCTACAAGCGTTCTCGGTAAAAAAGTTTCGATTGTTTTCTCCGACGGCAAAAATATCGGTTCTAATACTGATTATGAAACGGTAATAAGCTATATGCGGCAGTACGATATTCCGATTTACGCAATCGATCTGAACAATTATCCCAACGCTAATTTAAAAAATCTTGCCGAAAGTTCCGGAGGCAGATATTATTTTGTCAAAAAGCCCGAAGATTTAATTACTCTTTATTCGGATATATTGAAATTACTCCAAAATCAATATCGGATTACATATTCTTATCCGGATAAAAATGTGAATAAAAACAACTATTTGATTTCTATGGATTTGAAAAATCTCCCTCGGAAAAAGGTCGCTAAAAGATTTAACATTGCCGGAGAAAAAATAGGTTACTATAATTTAGTATATCAAGAGAATATCGGCGAGGAAAAATCGAACATTATGCTGGACTACTTAATGGGATTTCCAAAATCACATTATCACGAAGATGTTCTGTTGATGATGGCACGGTATTGGAAGAACAGGGGAAATATGATAAAGGCAATCGGCGTTTGCGAAGCTATTTTAAGGAATAAAAACAGCCGTAATTATTATAATGCGCTGGCGCTGCAGGCGGAATTATTAAAACAGATCGACGAATTTGAAGCGTCTAAAGCGGCTTACGAAGAGGTTATTTCCTCCGATCAGGATGTTGGCATTAAACCAAAAGCAATATTTGATTTGGCTAATACTTATCAAGCTGAAGGGAATTATATTTCCGCGTTAAACACATATACTAAACTTGTTAGTAAATATGAAGGCACGGAATGGGCTAGTAAAGGACTGCTCAAAACTTCCGAATTAAACATAAGTATGGGAGACCTTGACGCCGCCACGAATAATTTGAATAAAATAATGAAAGAATATCCGGATTCCAAAACGTTGAATTTGGCTAAATTTCAGCTCGCGCAAGTATTGTATCAAAAAAATCGGTCAAGCGAGGCTAAAGAACAGTATCGCGATATAATTGATAATTCGAGTGATGACAATCTAAAAGTAAATTCTATGATTGAATTATTGGGGATTTATATTGACAGAAAGGAATTCATCGGCGCTGAAAAGTTGATTAAGGATAAATCAAACTTTATAAACAAAAATAAAAATAATTTAACTTTAACTAAAAACGTAATTACCGCGCATTTGATGATGAATCACCCCATGCTTGCGTCGGGATTCTTTAATACTCTCGAAGGCTCAATACGCAATATAATAATAGACGATTTGGGCGTTGTGCACAACGATTCTTCCGGTATTAATTACCTCGCGAATGGCGCGGGTATTCA
>CAYNUJ010000275.1:0-1080 GCA_964400095.1 uncultured Melioribacteraceae bacterium | reverse complement strand
TTGTTTAATGTTTATTTTGACTACGCGAAATATAATATTAGAAAAGACGCCGAGAAAAATTTATTTTCTCTAATTGATTATCTTAAATCAAATCCTTTTATTAAAATGGAGATAGCCGGTCATACGGATAACGTAGGCTCTCCTGAATATAATTTGAATCTGTCTCTTAAAAGAGCCGAAGCCATAAAGAACTTCTTGGTTAAAAAAGGAGTAAAGGAAAATAGGCTGACTGCAAAAGGATACGGCAGCCAATATCCATTGGTCGATAATACAACCGAGAGCAATAGACAAAAAAACAGACGTTCTGAATTTATCGTTTTGCAGAATGATAAAAACAAAGAATATTTATCCGGAGAGTCCGTTAAAAGATTTTCCGTTGAAATCCAAGATTTCCGTTCCATGCAGGAAGCGTATAAACTGAATAAATTTTTTAACAAAAGAAAGTTCAATACCTCGGTTACAATTTCCCGAACGAAGAATGAAACCGTTTTTAAAGTACTGTTGGGAATATTCCCGTCGGAAGTTAAAGCAAACGCGGCTGTTAGTAAATTTACGGCGGAATTTAGAAACTACAAACCTGAAATAGTTAGGATTAGATGAAATGAAAATTAAATATTTGCTGCCGATTATTTTTGGGCTGAGTTCTCTATTTTATTCTCAAAATCTCAATTCGGACTGGAAAAATATTGACAGTCTTTATAGGGCGGAGAATTATAAGGAAGTGACGCTTAAAACCCCGGCTTTTATTGATTCGCTTAAAAAATATCGTCTGGAAAAGAATATGCTGCTTCCTTACGTTTACCTCGGCGAGTCTTATTGTATGCTTGGAGATATAAATAATTTCGACAGTTTGTTTCAAAAGGGATTGAACATTGCGGCTGAGTATTATCCTCCGGATGTAATGAAAGAACTGAAAAAGAAACAGTGCGGGCTTTATTCTCAGTTTGTTGAGAAAATCGGCGCTAGGAACGATTCGCTTAAGTCCATTCTATTGAATAAAATTAGATTTATTTCAAAAAAACAATTCCTTTGGGATGAACTTATTTGGGCTGATTATGAATTGGCTAAGTTTCTTTTCGC
>CAYNUJ010000274.1:0-3695 GCA_964400095.1 uncultured Melioribacteraceae bacterium | reverse complement strand
ACAATATTATCTCGCAGGCAGTCAATATTCATACATAACGGACCGTAAACGGCTGAATTTTCAGTTGACGCGCCCGAATATTGCGCGGGAACTATTTTGTGATTAAACCAAAAACTCGTGAATAAATAGTTAACTCCGGCGTCAATTATTACCGCTCTTTTTCCGTTTGATAACCGTTTATTCCCTATAACGGAACTTATTAAAAATCCCGCGTCGTCTATCATAGCCCGCCCGTTTTCCATTATTAATGTGGGCATTTCGTCTAATGGTAAATTTAAATCGAGAAGCGGAGAAGTGATAGCGTCTGCATATTGTTCAATAGAAGGCAATATCTGCTCGGCGTCTAAATACTGACCTTTTAACGTATTATTGGAGGGCAGTCCGCCTCCCATATCAATATAATCGAGACGCAGCTCATATTGATTATATATCATCTTCGCCAAGTCAACAAGCTTTGCCGCCGCTATCCTATAAGCTTCGGTAGTCATTATATAAGTTCCTACATGCGTATGGAGTCCGATTAACTTTAACGATTTTGCCAGCGCAATTCTTTTAAGAGCTTGCGCGGCTTCTCCGTTTTCATAATTAAATCCGAACCTGTCCCATTTGGGATAAATCCCCACATCCATATTCACTCTTATCGCAACTTCGGCGGTTTTACCGAGTTTGCCCGATAATTCAATTATCGTATAAAGCTCGTCAAAATGATCAATATGAATTTTAGCGTTATCCTCAATTGCTTTTGTTAACGCGGATTCGCTTTTATCCGGACCGTTGAAAATAATGAACTCTCCCGGAACGCCTAAAGCTTTTGCTCTATCATATTCAAATTCGGATACAACCTCCGCCCATAATTTTTCCTGATGGAACACGGAACAGACAGCGTTCAGATAATTTGTTTTATACGACCAAGCCAACTGTACTTTCGGGTAACGAGTCTCAAATATTCGTTTAATCTTTTTTATATTTTCTCTAATTTTTGTTTCCGACATAACGAACAGGGGCGAACCGAAATTATCCGCCAATTCGCTTACCGGCACATTGTCAATCTCCGTCATCGGCGGAGTCAGCGGCGCGCTTCCAATTTTATTCATCATTCCGCTCTGCTGTTTTATTATAACAGGTCTTTCATAAATTTTCTTAGCCATGGATCAATTCTCCTTTAACTGATAATTCTTCAAACTTTTTTATATCCGTAATTAAATCCCACGAATAACGAATAAATATTGTTCCGGTTTTATACCGGGTAAAACTTTCAACTTTCTTACCGAGAGCCAACTGCATAAGAGCGTAAGGCAGATTTTGTCCGGCTCCCACGGCAAGATAAACCCAAGCGGGAAATCTGGGATTTATTTCGAGCAGGTAATATTTATTACTTTCCCTATCTTTTACGAACTCGAATTCCGCTCCGCCTTTCCAATTTGTTTTATTAATTATTTCATCCGCAATATCGTTCAAAGCCGGGTCGTCAATTGTTACGCCTGCCCAGCCTTTACCTTTTTCGGTAATGTACATTTTTTTCATCGCAACGGCGCCGATTTTATTGCCTTCTCCGTCTCCGAGAGCGCACACGTTGTATTCGTCTCCTTTTACAAATTCCTGAGCGATAATTGGAAGTCCCCATTTTGCGCTTAATTTAGTGAACGCGGAATACGCGTCGTCGAAATTATGAGCTATGTGAGCGTCGTAGAAAATTCCTTTTATTGCCGCTGGATACCCAATTTCCGCCGGAATCTTATATAAATCTTCGATGGAATTAAGCACGATATTTTTAGGTCCGGTTATTCCGTTATCCACGCAGAATTTATGTAGTTTATCCTTTGCTCTTACATTCAACTGTTCGAGCGTAGGAAGAAATGTCGATATCCCCAATTCTTTTAATCTCGGAGCTAATTTAATAAACGCGTAAAGTTCGGCGTCGAGAGTGGGAATGATTACATCCAGTTGCGTGCGCGAATGAATATACTTTATTCTTTCAAAGAGAGATTCTACTCCGGTTGAAGGATAAGGTATCAGAAAATTTTCATCGGCGACTTCCGGCATATAAGCGCCCGGTTCTAAACTGTCGTAAATTAAACCTATAATTTTCCCGTCGAATTCGCCCGAATCTTTAATGCCCCTGATAACCGGAACGCCTGGTCCCGGACTATCCACGTTGTTCAATCCTGTTAATGCTACATTCATGATAATTCCGTTAAATTAAATGATTTTAATTGAGTTAAGAAATCATTCAGGTCCTTTTCCAGCCTGTCCTCTTCAACGTCATATTCGTCGAGCAATAGTTTCTTTATTTCTTCAACCGATCTATCAGCTTTCAGTTCGTTTAATATTTTCACGCCTATTAAATTAGCGGTAAATGTTTCCCCTGTGCTCGATTGAAACAGAAAGCCGTTATCGCTAATAGCCAGACCGGGATTTATTTTTAACTTATCCATTATTTCACCTATTTAATTAGTAACATTTTTTTAGAAATTGATTTTCCGCTTGCTGAGAGCTGGTAAAAATAAGCTCCTGAAGCCACTTTACCGCCGAACTCGTTTACGCCGTTCCATCTTACTTTATAAGAACCGGGATTAACATTGCCCGAAAATAAATTTTTAACAAGTTCGCCGTTAGAATTATATATTTTAATATTAACATATTCCGTTTTATTGACAGAATATTCAATAACAGTAGAGGGATTAAACGGATTCGGGTAATTCTGCTTCAAAGAATAATTCAATTGAACAGGTTCGCCGATATTCGCGCTTGTGGGAATGCCTGTATCGTAAACTTCATAAGTATAACCCGCGTAATCGGGATAATCCGATTTTGTAAACGTGCATTCGAGCGTCCCGTCGTTATCCGTATCCCAAACAACAGGATAGGAATAATAGAACGCAGCGTCGTTCATCTCAAATTTAGTCGAGCCTGAAGTTATGTCTATAATCTTGAACGACTGCCTGTAATTATCCGAAGAGCCGTAATACGCCAGAACATAAAACTCTACAATACCGTCGCCCGTTAAATCGTATCCCAGCGAATATATCTGATTGCCGGCGGTTTGTTCTTCGACTGTAAAATTATAAATATAATCCTTAGAATTGGAATAATTCCCGGTTTTAACAATTAACGAAGAAGCGTTTATTTCATAGAACCGTTCTTCCCATTGATCGCCGGTTTGTTTAAATGAAAGCCATCCGGAAACAACGCCTGTAACGAGTGAATTTGAGGTCCACTCTTTTGTCCATTGTGCAAAATAATTTACCGAAGTAAATAAAAGTATTAAGGATATTTTTGTTAATGTTTTCATAAGTCACCTTTTTTTTGCCTACCTATATTCATTATTCGTGCCAAAGACGAAAACTATTTATTCAGAAATAGAAAATGCGGATTTTCGAAGATATTCGCAAGAAAAATCAATATAGAACTGTAAAGCAAATAGCTGGAATCAATTGTCGCTTGCCTGGAATATATGTTTATCAGGCATAAATGGGAATAAGAAGTCTTCAATAATCTGCGGAAAACGCGATAAAAACACCGCCGAAAAAACTTATTTTAAAAAGCGCTACGCTATTTTTATTCGGAAATAATCGTGTGATCGGAGTCACAAATTCACATATTTCGTTAACCCGCACTTTTAAGCGCAGGTTAACGAACAAAAACAAATTTAATGCAGCCGGTTTATAATTACCGGTTTACACAAAAGTTTTTAT
>CAYNUJ010000273.1:0-3701 GCA_964400095.1 uncultured Melioribacteraceae bacterium | reverse complement strand
CGGTGTCAAACGCTGTAATTCTTCCCGATAAATCCGGAACGAATAAAATGTTTTCGTAAATTACCGGAGACGTATTGGAGTAACTTCCTTTGGTTTTCAGCTCGCCTATAAATTTGAGCGAGTCGCTTAAATTTTTATTAATATAAAAATTTCTTTCGGGAACCGTTCCGTACATTGCAACGGCGTTATTGCCGATGAGAGTTTTTTTTAATATTATCGACTTTGCGCAGCCGAAAAGAAAAATAAGAAATATGTACGGAGTTATACGTTTCATTAAAAATCCCAGCCGAAGAAAAATTGATAAAATAATTTCGGCTGAAGTTCGGTAAAATTCCTCTCTATCTTTTTGCCGATATCGTATCTGAAAGTAATAACGTTGAACAGATTCAATCTGATACCGGCGCCCACGCTGCCTATAGATTCGATGTATTTTTCATCCCACGCGCCGCCCGCGTCTAAAAACGCCGCTCCTCTTATTGATGTGAACCCCAATCCAAAAAAAGGGAACTTGACGTAAAGCTGATCGATAAGCGGGAACCGATATTCAAGCGAAGAGATCCACAGTTTTTCTCCTCTAATCGACCATCTGGGCCAGCCGCGCAAATCCCAGCTTCCGCCGGCTATATAACGCCTCGCTTCTTTCCCTTCGTTTATATAAATAGACGCCCGCGCGGCGAATGTCGTTCTTAAACTCGTGCGGAAGTATTTTCTGTAATCGGCAATAAACGAATAGAAATTTGCGTTGCTGAATTTAATGTCGCTCGTAAACCCGAGAAGCATTCGGAACCGGGAACCGTCCATTGGTCCCGTTGGTCCCCACAAAGAATTATCGTGAACGAACGATAAAGTATTAGTAAGCAGAAGCGCTTTCCGCCCGGTTAACTGATCGAATAATTTTCTGTCTGAATTAGCTAAGCTGACGCCGAATTCCAATCTTTCAAAAGAGGAAAAAGGATAAAGGAGTTGGAAGGAAGCGCCGTAAACCCTTTCGTAAAAAAACTCGGAAGATTCGCGTATGTCGTATCTTCTTCCGCTGTAATGAAAAACGCCGAATCCGTAATTCGTTCTTTTTGACGAATTCACTTTTGTGATTGCTATATTGAAATTTTTGAGTATCTCGCTCTGTACTTCCGCCGTGTTGTAAAGAAGGAAATAATATTTATCGTCGCTCATTAAGTCGCTCAGCGAAACCACCGCCCCGCCCCTTGTTCCATAAACAGGGTCCACTACAACTTGACTAAAAGCATAATCGAGAGAATAATGTTTCTTATAAACAAAATTGCTTTTATCGTTATCAATTACAAATCTCTCGGGTTTCCATTTTTTGCCTATCAAATTAAAATTAAAATATTTTCGCGTCGTATCCGCCGATAAATTTAAATTCATCTCGTAAAGCTGAAACGAGAATTTCTCGAAACCTGAAGTTACGATAATCGAATCGTTCACAAATGTGAAGTCGAATAATCCGGTGATGAATTGAGTTTTTTTCGCCATCGATTTCGGTTCGCCGTTTACGCTTTCCAATTCCCAAATATTGAAAGAACCGCCCGCGTCGCAATTAAAATAAAGCTTTGTGTAGGCAGGATTGAAATGAGGCGAAGAAATATCAGCGTTTACGTAGGTTAAGTAATCAATTTTATAATCGCCGGGATCAATTTGAAATAAATTATACTTCCCTTCGTATTTTCCCGCGGTACGATCCGAAGAAAAAATTATTTTTGAATTCTCTTCATCGAATATAGGATCCCGGTCGTCGTAATAATCGTTTGTGAGTCTCTTTAAAGAACCGTCGCTTAAGCTCAGCAGAAAAAGATCGCTGAATCCCTTCCGGTCTATCGCTCCGAAAACTATTTTACTTCCGTCCGGCGAAAATTTTGGCGCCCGCATGGTTATTATATCGTCGAAGGAATAATCTTTTATTATTCTCTCTTCCTCAATTGAATATAAATGAATTACATCCCTCGCGCCGGATTTGGTAACTAACGCTATCAGTCCGGCAGAAGATACGTCGATAGAAGGCTGAAGCATATGAAAAGACTCAAAAACTTTCTCTTTTTCTCCTTCTATTATTTTTTTCAGCTTACCGCTTTTCGATTTTTTCGCGTCAAATTCCAAGTCGAATACCGAAGAGTATCCGGTTCTATTACCGATAAAATAAATGTGGTCGGTCGAATCCTTTTTCAGGTAAACCGGAGTGAAATTAAAACCTTCGTGTGTAATTGGCGCCGCGCCCACATTGTGAGGAACGCCTTGAGCCATCAGCGGATAATATTCTTTTTTCAAATAATATATCCATTTTGTATCAATTTCCTCTATGCTCTCGCCGAGCGTGTATTCCAAATCTTCATTGAACGTGCTGAACCGCCAAATGTTGTCGATTAGAGAAAGTATTTTATCTTCTCCGTAGGTTTCGGATACAAATTCCAAAAAATTCTGACCTTCTTTATACATCAGGAACGAACCGTAAATTCTATTGATATCTTTGAGCGACACGAATATTTCGTTCAGAACGGCGTCCCGCATAACCATTTCCGCTTGGTTATCCCAGTGATAAGACCAATATTCCGCAAGCCCTTCAACAAACCAGAGCGGCGGAAAGCGATCCGCCGGAATTCTATGATCGCTTAAAACGTTTAGAACTTTGCTTGTCATAAAAACATGCACAAGCTCGTGACGAATTACATGCCGGAATTTATCCAACGAGCCGAGATACGGTATCACCACTCTTCCTTTAATAAATTCAAAGAACCCGCCCACTCCTTCCGGAATAAATCCGGGAATGGTATTTGTCTGCTGAAACTGAATGTGAGTGTTATAAAATATTAAGGGAATGCGGACGTTAACAACGTGATTGAAAGTTACTTTGTGATCTTCGTAAGCTTGCTCTGCATATTTGGCTCCTATTTCAGCAAGTTCTTCGAATCCGCCGTAATAATAAATATCAAAATGTTCTGTTTTAATAACGCGCCAGTCAAATTTTTCGTATTGTACTTTATTTCTTCCGAAAAAATAAAACTGCGCTTGCGCGGAAGTAAACGCGCAAATGAACAGTATAATTGTTATAATTTTTCTATCTGTCAAGCTCTTTTTTAAGATGATGAATGAAATCAATTTCCGACGGATTCTTACCGCGAATTACAGCTAAATAATAAGTTATCCAATCGCCGAGATAAATTATATCGAGCATCCTAAATTTAAAACTATTTAGACTGCTTTTCAGTGCAATAATTTTAGCGCTACTTTTTTCAATAAGCTCCGACGTAATTTTGATTCTCCGCGCTATTTGCGGATGATACGATTCGTCGTCTATTATTATCGCTTTCGTTCTGAAAAGTGTTTCGCTTTGAGTTTCCCAGCCAATTATCTCATTATGATTGAGTTCCGGGAAGCTGTTATGAAACGCGTGACTTTTGGCGTTCTCGTTAAACTGACCTTTTAATCTGACGCCCACGGCGGAGCTTACTCCGTCGCAGCTATAAATTACAGGAACAAATCCGGCTAAGGACTCGGCGATATTCAGCGCGTAATTATTCTCCTTTTCGTATTCTTCGCTCCGCTCTTTTAATAACCCGCTTACGGAAATGAGAAATTCGTCGTCCATTGTAATAATATTTAATCCGGCGAGCGTTTTTGCAACAGTAAGCATATTCATATAAAGCGCAAATCTCGGCTGATAGCCTTCTTTTAGTTTTACGACGGTC
>CAYNUJ010000272.1:0-3712 GCA_964400095.1 uncultured Melioribacteraceae bacterium | reverse complement strand
CGCGTCAAGAAATTGACATTCTATTAGTTGAATATGACCCCGAAGAAGCGAAAAGAATCAAAAGTCTTGTAAAAAGAACTTCGAGTAAAATCCGGGTAAAATGGGTACAAACTTTAAATGATACCATAAAAATCATATTCAAGCATAAGTTTAATGAGATATTGTTGAGTTTAGACCTGCCGGATGTAAAAGGAGAGCGAACTTTATTAGAACTAAGAGAGAAAGCGCCTGACCTACCGATAGTAGTTGTCACCGACGCGGAGAAAAAAGCCGGATTGGAACTTTTAGAGTTAGGCGCTGACGACCTGCTTTTCAGACAATATTTAGATCCTCCGTTGTTATTAAAAACTATCTATTCTTCAATTGCGAAGAAGAAGAATGAAAATCAATTGAAAACCTATAGGAAGCAGTTAGAGTACAATAATATCGAAAGGGAAAAGGAAATTTCAAAAGCAAAAGATGCAATAAAGAGAATAGGAATAAATTACCTTATTGTCAGCGGTATAAACAGAGCCGGATTAAAAGTTGACGATTTGAAGAGTTTTATTGTTGAGATATGCAAAATAATTTCAGAAAAAGCCCGATTTACGGCTGTATGGATAGGAAGGGTAGATAGAGAATCAAATATTTTGAAAGTAGAGGCTTACGAGGGTAAAAAGGACCTTTTTAATGGTAGTATAAATCTGAATGATTCTTCTCAGCCGATTGCAGCTGCAATCAAATATGGTAAACATGTCGTTATTGACGATATAAGCGTAAAATCGAAAAGCGGTCGCGGTTTTACCGGAGTACGGAATATTGGATATAAATCTTTTGCTTCGTTTCCAATTAAAATTCAGGATAAAATTTGGGGCGCCATCAATCTTTATTCGCAGAATAAATATTTTTTTACCACCCAAGAGGTGAAATTGCTGGACGATCTGGCAATTGATATTTCCTGCGCAATTACTTCTTATATTGAAAAACAAACATCTGTGAATGAAAGTAAGGATAAAACAATAAATGAAATAAAATATAAAAACTTATTCGAAAAAAATCTTGCCGGAGTTTACAGAACTACCCTTGACGGAAATTTCTTGGAAGCAAACAGAAAGTTCGTTCAAATGATGGGTTATGGTTCGTTTTCAGAAATGAAGAAGCATAAGTTCTCTGATTTTTACGAGAATAAAGCGCTAAGGGGTGAGTTTGTTCATGAACTAAAAGAGAGAGGACATTTAGAAAATGTAGAACACAAACTTATTAGGAAAGACGGATCGTTTATTTGGGTTCTTAAAAACGTTTCGATGCTGAAAGACGAGGTTACCGGGGAGAAGATAATACAAGGTACGGTGGTAGATATAACGCAAACGCGATATTATTTAGACGAATTAAAAATACGCGAGGACGTAATTAAAACAATTGCCGAAGTGGCGGCAGATATTTTCAAAACGAAAGAATTGGAAGAAACTGTAAATAATGTTCTCAGAAAGCTTGGTACTGCAACAAATGTTAGCAGGGTGTATTTATTCGAAAATAATACGGATAAAGACGGCATCATTTATTGTAGTCAAAGGTTTGAATGGACTGCCGAAAATATAGCTGCGCAGATTGATAATCCCGAACTTCAAAATTTTCCGCTCGAGGAAACCGGTTTTGGACGGTGGATAAAAATATTAAGTATGGGCGAAGTAATTAAAGGTAATATTGACGATTTCCCAAAGAGCGAAAGGGAATTACTCAAGTTCCAGAACATTCTGTCAATCTTAGTACTGCCAATATTTGTTGATAATAAGTGGTGGGGATTTATCGGTTTTGATAGCTGCGAAATGGAAAGGGAATGGAGCAACACAGAGGAAAACGCATTAAGAGTAACCGCTGATTTAATAGGCAATGCTATTCAACGATTTTTACTGGAAAAAGAATTAAGTTTACGAGAAGCTAAACTAAAAGAGACATCACAATTAGCCGGCATTGGTCATTTTGAATTTGATACTACATCGAAAACAATGTCGTTTTCAGAAAGTTTTTATGATATTTTTGGCGGGGAACCCGGAACATTAGGAAATACTTTCGAGGATATCATAAAGCTCATACATGCGGAGGATAGAAAGATGGTGACCGACATTTTTCAATACTCTGTGAAGACTGAAAAATCAGGCGATACAATTTTCAGAATAATGTCCGCCGACAATTCCGCAAAAAAAATATGGGCTAAATGGAATATGATAACTGATGAAAAAGGCGCCGAAGCGACTTTAAAAGGAATTGTTTTGGACATTACTGAAAGGGAAGCGGCTGAAGAACGAATATTGAAATTATCCCAAGCGGTCGAATATAGTCCCGCAATGGTAGTGATTACAGACAATGATGAACGAATTGAGTATGTAAATAATAAATTTACTTCTATTACCGGCTATAAATTTGAAGAAGTTCAGGGAAGGAAACCTTCGATGTGGGCGTCCGGTTATCATGGAGATGATTTTTATGAAGATATGTTGGATGCAGTTTATTCCGGCAAGGAGTGGACCGGCGAGATAAAGAACAGAAAAAAAAATGGCGAGTTATTTTGGCTATGGACTTCAATCTCGCCGTTAATTAATACTAATGGAGATATTACTCATTATGTAGCCGTTTCTCTTGAAATAACGGAGAAAAAACAAATGATGGGGCAATTAGCTATTGCGAAAAAAAGAGCCGAGGAATCGGATAAAATAAAATCAGAATTCCTCGCGCTTATTTCTCATGAGATAAGGACTCCTCTTAACGTTATTTTAGGTTATAATAATCTCATAAAGGAAGAAACAGAAAACAAAATAAATCAACAATTGATTTTTGCATTCGACGGTATTGATGAAGCCACATCAAGAATAATCCGTTCAATTGAATTAGTAATAAATGCGGCTGAAATTATTTCCGGCAGTTATGTAGTTAATAAAATCTCGTTGGACTTAAAATCGCTTGTTGGAGAGATCTATCCGGAATTTAAAACTAAAACAGAAAATAAAGGTTTGGAGTTAATATTTACCTGTAAAACCAAGGATACTGTTATAGAAGTCGATAAGTATTCAATAATGCAGATGTTGATATATTTACTGGAAAATGCCGTTAAATTTACAAATGAAGGAAGAATCGAGATTAATATGTTTCGGGATGGAATTGGAAGACTTGCATTAAGCATTTCAGATACGGGTATTGGGATGCACAATTCATTCTTAGATAAGATATTTATTCCCTTTTCACAAGAAGATAGCGGATTATCAAGGGCATTTGAGGGAATGGGCTTGGGAAGCACACTAATAAAAAAATACGCGGAAATCAATAATGCCGAAATAAAGTTAAATAGTATTAAAGATGTTGGAACAACCTTTGATATCGTTTTTAGTTCTTAAGCTATAAAGCGCTTATTTTGAAAATGGTAAACTTACAAGTTGGCAAGATTAATTTATTGGTTAAATAAAACTACGTACAACAAAAAATATAATACATTTGAGAAATACCCGCCTGACTGAACAGAATCAGTCGTTTCGGCGGGGCGCTAAAAATGAAGATGATAGGAATAAATAGACATAGCAGTAAACCTGCCTCGCCGACAGTCAGGCGCCCTACGCTTCATTTACTCACCGTTAGAAACAACTAACAAAACATTTAGACTTATATCAAATATTTAAATAAAAATACTTTTTGACATTATTTTGTTTGCAAATACAAATTTTTTAAAAAAAAGAAATTAGTA
>CAYNUJ010000271.1:0-3736 GCA_964400095.1 uncultured Melioribacteraceae bacterium | reverse complement strand
ACTTTGCCCGCGTTATAGATTCTCGGATTAAATTCAATTTGAGGACGCTTAATTGGCTGAGGAAATAAATTGATTGACATAATAACCAACAGAGGGGAAATCCACATATAAAACTTTCTTGGCATTTTCATTAAAACTCTTTTAGATTCATTAATTGGAAAATCTCGCATTAAAATTAACAGTGTTGAAACAAAATTAACAAAAATTAAGATAATATCCTGCGAAGGACTTAATCCAGCGGCAAAAAGAGTATTTCCGCCGGGCGGGACGACTAATGAAACGATCTAAGTAATAATTGTAATAAATTTGATATTCCAAAATCTTCTTTTTGAGTTCCGTATCGTTTTACATTTTTTATTACTTCTACTTCGAAGCGTCATTTTGTTATCATATTTTCAATAGAGTATTTGTATTCTTAATATTTTTTATTATTTTTGGACAGACTAGACAGAAAGGCGAAATCATGAATTATAAATGGCAATTACAGGAAGCAAAAAATAAATTTAGTATGCTTGTAAATGCGGCGAATGAATTCGGTCCTCAAATTATCACAAAACACGGTAAAAAAACGGCTGTATTGATATCATATAAAGAATACGAAAAGATGAAAAAACATAAGACTGACTTAGTAGATTTTTTTCAAAATTCTCCGCTTGCAAAACTCGGAATTGAATTTGACAGGAATAAAAATTACTCGAAAGAAATTGACTTATGAGATTTTTATTGGATACTTGTGTTGTATCCGAATTAATCAAATCTAATCCTGATCGCAATGTTATTATGTGGATAAGAAACGAGGACGAGAATGATTTATTTCTTTCTGTAATCACATTCGGCGAAATTCGAAAAGGTATAGATAGACTTGCAAAAGGCAGAAAAAGAACAACTCTCAGCATATGGTTGGAAAAAGAATTGAAACAAAGATTTTCCCATAGAATCATACCGATTGATATCTCAATCGCTGAACGCTGGGGCGCGCAGGAAGCCAAGAATTTCAAGGCTGGAAAACCTATGCCGGTAATTGACGGATTATTAGCCTCGACCGCGGAAGAGTATGAATTAATTTTAGTTACCAGAAATGAAAAGGATTTTGAGAACTCATCAATCAAAATTTTTAATCCTTGGACGACGCCTCGTTACAAATAACCGAACAAGTGATTTATTTTAGTAGCGCCCAAACAAGTATCCATTTTTAACTGTCCTCTGGCGGTCATCTAACCATCCAATTTCAACCCTCTTAGGCAGTCATAACCGAATACAGGATTAAAACGATTCTTGTATGGCTGTATGATTGAGCGGTCATTCAATCAATCACACAGCAGTTTGCAAACATCCATCCATTCATATCAAATCCCTTAATTAAACCTCGATTTCTTTTTGAACCATATAAGAAATATAAGGACATAAAAGTTTCGACTTATATTTTCTTATATGCCTTATATGGTTTAAGAAAAGCGCAGATTAAAAGAATTGATGATTTATGATTAGTGATATGCGATTGCGGATGGTAATGATTTTCATCCATTCATCCAAAGTCAATTTTAAGATTCGCATCCTCAAAGCTCGCAGAGTCTTTGGACGTCCGTCAGACATCCATACCAAATTCCATATTTAAACTACTCATCCATTCATACCAAATCCCAAATTAAAATCGCGGATACATTCATACTAAATCCCATATTAAAACCGCTCATCCATTCATACCAAGTCAATACTAAAATCTCGCATCCATCCATCCCAAAGACTAATTTTAATCCGCGCTTACATTCATACAAAATCCCTTAATTAAACCTTGAGTTCTTTTGAACCATATAAGAAATATAAGGACATAAAAGTTCCGACTTATATTTTCTTATATGCCTTATATGGTTTATATGGTTTATATGGTTTATATGGTTTATATGGTTTAAGAAAAGTACGAAATTACATTCCTAATCACCTTCAATAATAATCTCATCGGCAAATAACCACGACTTCCCTCCCGCCGCGGAATGCAATTCCGGATTCCGTTTTATATTTTTTGCCGTAATCCTGATAAATCTGGCTTTAATATTATTTAATTTTGCGCCGAATAATTTTATCTTCACTTCGCTATTAGACTCGACTTTTTTATTATGGATTACCATCGGTTTTTCATTCCATTTTTTGCCGTCGTTGGAAAAATAAACCTCAACGCGTTGAGGGAAAAATATCCACGATCCTTGCCGCTCCAACATTCTGACCCCAACAAAACTTAATTCCGTTTCTTTCCCTAAATCTATTACCGCGTCGATATCCTTTCCTTCGAACCCGTTCCAATAACCGTCTAAGAAATTATTGCCGCCCAATATTCCATCCAACAAATTATCCGCGCCGGTTCCTTTATATTTTTCCGCCGGCGGATATTTCAAACTTAATTTCGGATACTTCCCGCCGCCGCTTCTATTCAGAGCTTTTCGATAATGAATTTCAATTTCCCCGCTTGGATTAAATCCCTTTTTAAAAGTTCCGGCTTTTAACACAGCCGATTTACTTATCACAAAAGGTTTGGCATATAAATATGATTTTTTATCAACCTCGCCGCCGTCAAGCGAAAAGCGAATTTCCGCATTCGGCGCGGCGCATTTTAACTCAATTCTTTTTTTGACGCCGAATAAAGTCTCTTTCGAATCGACAGAAGGCGGGAAAAGCCAATATTCTTCTGTCCTTACAAACGGTTCTTTAATTTCAGATTTCGGGATGTCGTCTTCAGCAGAACCGAAATTTTTATTCGGTTCTTCAATCATTTCAAACGTAATCTCTCCTCCATTTTTTATTTCTTCATAAGATATAAACGATCTCTCCGTTTTCTTTCCGTTAATAGTCAGACTGTTAACATAAATATCATTATCCGAAGATCGAACAGCATTTATCGAAATTACTTTCCCATTTTCCAACTTAATTTTTACATTCCGGAATAGTGGCGCGCCTGCCGCGTAAATGTCCGCGCCGGGAGTAACGGAGTAAAACCCCATCGCGCTGAGAACAAACCAGGCAGACATTTGTCCGCAGTCTTCGTTACCGGGAAAACCATTGAGGTTGGTTGTATATAATTCATCCATTATTTTACGAACCATCCGCTGCGTTTTCCATGCTTCACCCGCAAAGTTATATAAATAAGCAATGTGATGAGAAGGTTCATTCCCATGGGCATACTGACCGATCAATCCGCTCATATCGGATGGAACATAATATCCTTCTTTTATTTCAATCGAAAATAATTGATCGAGTTTTTCGCTGAATTTTTCCTTCCCGCCCATTAAGTCAATCAGTCCGTTAACGTCTTGCGGAACGAACCAAGTATATTGCCACGAATTCCCCTCGGTAAATTCTCCCGCGCCCAATCCCGAAGCGTCCAGCGGATCGAAATTCTCCCGCCAAAATCCGTCGTATTTCCTTCCTCTCGCAAACTTTGTAACCGTATCAAAAACATTGATATAGTTCTGCGCTCTTCTAATAAAATAATTACAGTCGTTTTTTGCTTTTAACTCTTTCGCCATTCGCGCAATACACCAATCGTCGTAAGCGTATTCGAGCGTTCGGGATACGGCGTCGTCCGCTTTATCCATCGGAACGTATCCCATTTTTTTGTAATACTCCAGACCTTGATGATCCATCATCGCGCTGTGTTTCATCGCTTTAAAAGCTTTTTGAATGTCGAATCCCCGAACGTCTTTCATATACGCATCGACGATTACCGGAACGGAATGATACCCGA
>CAYNUJ010000270.1:0-3748 GCA_964400095.1 uncultured Melioribacteraceae bacterium | reverse complement strand
TAATCGCAAAGATTGTGTATCCAACTAATCCATCATCAACAGAATAGTTTTTAAATTTGGAACCGTCGAATAGTGAAATACCTTTATCCGTCCCGAGCCAAACTTTACCGTCGGTTGCAATCAACATAGAAGCTATATTTTTACTCGGGAGTCCATCCTCGGTCGAAAAATGCTTGAATTTTCCATTGTGAAGAATGTCCAAACCATAAGTGTAGGGAGTAAAAAGATAATCTCCATTTAAATTTTGAGCGATTGCATATACAACATTTCCGCTTAATCCGTTCTCGGTAGTAATACTCTGCACTCTTTCAGCCTTAATTCTCATTAAGCCATTCTGCGTGCCAAACCATAAATCCCCGCGAAGATCCTCCAACCCTACTTGAACAACATTGCTGGGAATGCCGGCGCTTTCATCATAATTTGTAACTCCGGACCCGTCAAATTCCGCTACTCCCGCGCCGTCGTAGCACAACCATAAATCGCGGTACTTATCTTCAACAACATCCTTAATTACCTGATCTTTAATACCGTATTTTTTACCGAAATTTTTGAACTTACCGTTATATAAGCTCAAGCCGTGATTAGTGCCGAATATTACTTCGCCCTTATAATTAACCAATACGGAATAGACGCTATCGCTCACCAATCCGTCGAGTTTGGTAAAATGCTGAAATTTTGAATCTTTCCAGAAGAATACTCCGCCTCCCTCAGTCGCGAACCAAAGACCTCCCTTACCGTCGTTTAATATGTCCCAAACTTTTCTGCTTACAAAACCGTTTTCAGTATTGAACTGAGTGAATGAATTATTGAAATACCTTGCAACCCCTTTTTCTCCTGTTGCAATCCAAATAGCTCCTTCAACATCTTCTTCAATAGAATAAATATAATTATCGCCCAATCCATTTTCTGTGTTAAAAATCTCCATTGTTTTGCCGTCATATTTTACGGCGCCGTCAATAGTTCCAATCCATATATTCCCTTTCGAATCTTCAAAAACATCATTCACATGAGGAGTGGGAAGTCCATCGGATTTCCTGAATGTTATAATATCGGTACCGTTAAATTTAGCCACGCCCCCCTCGGTACCAATCCAAATAAATCCTTTGCTATCCTGAATAACCGAGTAAACCGAACTGAGTGGCAAACCGTCGTCTGTTGTATAATGCTCATAAAAAAGCGATTGCCCAAAAACTTCAAAAGCCATTACGAGTAGAGGAATGATATTTTTTATTATACTTTTCACAAATTGAAAGTTAAAGAAAGAACAAAAAATTAATTAACCTGATTTTCGCTGTTTAAATTCATGAAACCCAAATCCGGGTTTGGATAATTTTCGACCTTAATTTCACCGAATTTGGATTCAAACTTATTGATATTATCTTCTAACGCGCGTAAAAGCATTTTGGCGTGCTGAGGCGTAGTAATGATACGCGCATAAACTTTAGCTTTAGGAACCCCGGGAACAACCCGCGTAAAATCGATAACGAATTCTGCCGGGCTATGAGTAATAATAGCTAAATTGGAATAAATCCCTTCGGCTTCTTTATCGCCAAGTTCAATTTTAATCTGCTGCTGTTTGCTGTTGTTTTCCATAATAACTCCGTAAAAAAATGCAGCCGCCCTTATAAAAGGGCGGCTAAATAGTTACCGTAAGGAATCGGCTTTTTCAAATGCTTCTTTTGATTTATCCATCATTCCTAAATTTGCGTAAACTTTCCCAATTAAATCCCATGAAGCTACGTCATCGGGATTCAATTCAAGATATTGTTCCAGGTAAGGGAGCGCGGATTTAAATTTCTCCTTATAAGTATCATCCTCTTCACCCTTAGCAATGTTTTCTTCATTCAGCGCCGAGCCCCATTTAACATAACTTACAGCTAAATTGTAAATCGCGTTTTCATATTCGGGGTCTATTTCAATAGCTTTTGTAAATTGCTCAACCGCGTCGGCAAAATTGTCCGCTCCAAGCAAAAGAACGCCGTAATTATAACGGTAAAACTTATTTTCAGGATCTTGCTCAACGCCCGCTTTGAAGGCGTCTTTGGCTACATCAATTTTATTCGCTTTAATGTACGAATTTGATAACAAAAGCAGAATATCGGCATCATCAGGGAATTCTTTCCTTCCGGTTTCCAGCGCTTCAATTGCCTGTTCATAATAATCAATAGCTTTTGCACTGTCGGCGGTATTCTTGCTGTCATAAAAATCATTCATAGAATTAACGCCTTTGTTGAAATAGATTTCGCCCAAACGGACATAAATATCCGGGCTTTTATCTTTTTCCAAAAGATTATTCAGCGGTTCGATGGCTTTATCCGGCTCGCCCATATTTAAATAAGCGAATGCCAAATTTTTATAATTTACGGCTGAGTCGGGCTGCAGGGTAATTGCATTCTTGAAAGCCGTAATCGCTTTGTCCATAAAACTCTTCGCTTTATCGGTACCGGCGGCTTTTGTGCCCTTGTTGAAATATCCGACACCTTTATTAAAATTCTGCGCCCAATGATATTTTTTCGAATCTGTAATTTGCTTTTCAAATTTTTTTGAAATTGCTAAACTCTTATCGTAAGCGTTAAGCATTTCCGTAAAATTTTCTTCTTCGCCGTAAATAAATCCTAATAAATAATATCCTTCATCGCTCTTAGGATTTTTCTGTACCTCTTTTAACAATTCCTCTTTCGCTTTAGGAAGATTTTTTTGCTGGATGTATAACTTTGCGCTGGTCATTTCAGTTGACTGACACTCGAACGCTAAAAATCCAAACAGCATTGCAAACAAAGCAAAATAATTTGCTATCCTTCTCATGGAGTCTCCTATATTTTTAATCTAATAAATAAATGAATTTATCAGGCAAAAATAACTATTTTAGCGCAGTATAGTCAAGGATAAGCAAAAACTATTAATTAAAGCTTTGAATAATATAGATTTTATTGATTTTTCAGGTTAAAAAGAATATTTTGGCAAATAAAATAGAGGTAAATTTTGACTACTGAAGAAATAATTAAAAGCGTTCCAAAAGTACTTCTGCACGATCATTTAGACGGCGGAGTGAGGGCTGAGACAATAATTGAGCTTGCGAGAGAGATTAATTATTCAAATCTTCCTACCGAAGACCCGAACGATCTGTCGGAGTGGTTCCACAGAGGCGCGAACAAAGGCAATCTCGTTGAGTTCCTTCAAGGATTTGAACACACATGCGCCGTTATGCAGACAAAAGAATCGTTGGAAAGAATTGCATACGAGATGATGGAAGATATGAAAAATGACGGAGTATGTTATGTGGAAACTCGCTTCGCGCCGGTACTTCACTTGGAAAAAGGTCTGCATTACGATGATGTTATTAATGCGGTTTTAAGCGGTTTAGAGAAAGGGAAAAAAGATTTCGGCGTTGGGTATGGATTAATTTTATGCGCAATGAGAAACATGGCAAACTCGCTGGAAATTGCCGAACTTGCAATTAATTACCGCAGGCGCGGCGTTGTAGGTTTCGACCTTGCAGGGGAGGAAGGCGGTTATCCGCCTAAAAAACATATCGACGCTTTTCAATTTATCCAACGAGAAAATTTTAATATTACAATCCACGCCGGAGAAGCTTTCGGTAAAGAATCTATTTGGCAGGCAATACAATTTTGCGGCGCGCACCGCATAGGGCACGCTACAAGGCTTACCGAGGATATATCCATCGATTCGGAAGGGGAAATTTTGGGATTAGGCGAATTGGCTCAATATGTATTGGATAAGAGAATTC
>CAYNUJ010000269.1:0-3768 GCA_964400095.1 uncultured Melioribacteraceae bacterium | reverse complement strand
AACCCCCGTTTCCTAACATCCAAGAACCGTCTTCTCCGGCAGTAATTTGATAATTATCAATTCTGAATGCTCCGCCGAAGTTTAACGATAGCATTTTAACAGCGCCGTTAGTGTTGATAAATCTTACAAAATCTATATTGCCTATTGTCTGGTTAAACGACAAAATTCCCGCGTCAAAAGAAGTGGGGCTTGAGGCTCCCATTGAGGCGTTATTTGTATTGTCAATATACCAATGGAAATCGTTTCCGCCGTATGTAAGACTTAAATCAACATCCCAGCCTTTCAAATTTCCTCTTAATCCTGCGGTAAATGAGCGGTCGTTAATATCCGGATTGATTTGAGGTAAAAATCCATTCGGATAAATTTCGGGAACAACGCGGGCTTCGGAATTAGGAAGTCTGTAAAATCCGGTGGCGCCGCCCTTTCTATAAGTTACGCCGCCGAAGGAATAGAATCTTGCGGTTTCCGATAAAGGAATGGCTGAGTTAAAGTAAACCATACCGACTGTAGCCGCGCTTTGTCCGGTTTTCATAGAAAAATCGTTTCTAGTTAATCCTCTTTTTGCGAGTTCCGCATTCGTTGCCGCGTCGCCGGAAACGCCGGGGAAGATATCGCCGGTCCAAGGATCGGAGCGATTTGTACGTCCTCTATTTAAATACTCGCCGGTAATATTAAAATATCCCATTTCGCCGATATTGAAACCGTAGTTGACGGCAGCTTTAACTTGCTCTCCGTCGCCTTCGCCGGTTTGACCGACTTGGGAATTAGCTGTAAGTTCGCCGACATGGTCGCTTAGAACAATATTAATAACGCCGGCAATAGCGTCCGAACCGTACTGTGCCGCTGCGCCGTCTCTTAATATTTCTATTCTTTTAATTGCGGAAGTCGGAATAGAGTTCAAATCTGTTCCTACAGTTCCTCTACCGAAAGTACCGTTAACATTTAACAGAGCTGAATGGTGATAACGCTTACCATTCACTAAAACCAATACTTGGTCGGGACCCAATCCTCTTAAACTTGCCGGATTAATGTGATCCGTTCCGTCGGATATGGTTTGCGGACTTGCGTTAAATGATGGGGCGACTGTTTTCAGGAGCTGATCAAGTTCCGTTTCGCCGCTTTTTTTGATTTCATCAAAAGTGATGATATCTACAGGCACTGTACTTTCGGTTACGGTTCTTGCCGATCTGGAACCGATAACCAGAACTTCGTCTCCAACAGAAAGAAGGCTCTCTTTCAATTGAAAATCGAGTTTTTGAGTTTCGCCCGCTTTAACTGTAACTTCTTTCTTTATAGTTTCGTAACCCAAATAACTTACTCTTAAAGAATAAGCGCCGGGTTCCATTTTAAAAGAGTACATGCCGTTAATATCAGCGCTTGCGCCCCGCATAGTTCCGTAAATAAATACATTGGCGCCGACAAGAACATTACCTGATTCATCGGTAATTTTCCCTGTTATGCTTCCTGTCTTTTGTGCAAATGCAGCGGTTGAAAATAAGGACAGAGAGAGTAGTAGAATTAGTGTGTAAGTGAAATGTGAAAAGGTGTGTCTCATAAGACCTCCCGTTAGTTAGTTGATAAATAAACCCCTTCAAAATTATTCTGAATAATTTTTTCATAATACCAAAATAATACCAAACATCCAAATTAAAATCGTGCAAAATTTGTACTTTGATGCATAAACTATGCTGTTCAAAATATTATTAAATATTAAATAATTATTATGATAATAGCAAGTAAGGGGAAAATTTCAGATAAATAGGAACCAATCATGTCATCAATATTTAATCTGCTATTTGTCCCTATCTTATTGATTTTTCATCTCTAACGGTTTAATTTGAAAATCGAAATAGCTGGAGTAAAGAATGATCGAAATTAAGTGGTATAAAATTGCAGAGCCGGGCGAAGTTCCGGAAGGACGCGTAAAAACAGTAACGGCGGAAAATAAAAGTTTTGCGCTTTCCCGTTTTGAGGGTAGTTTCTGCGTTCTCGAAAATAAATGTCCGCATCAAGGCGGACCTTTGGGGGAAGGCTCCATAGAAGAAGGATGGCTGCGGTGTCCTTGGCACGGTTACGAATATCATCCGTGCACCGGAAAATCCCCGGAAGGGTTGGATGATTTGGTTAAAACATTTCCGGTTGAAGAACGCGAAGACGGAATTTATGTAGGAATAGAATCGGAGAAACCTCACAAAACTACAATTTCCGATCTAATGATAGAAACGATGATAAATTGGGGGGTCGATACTGTCTTTGGGATGGTCGGGCATTCGAATCTCGGGTTAGCGGATGCAATACGGAGGAAAGCTAAAGAAGGCAAACTAAAGTATATCGGCATCCGCCACGAAGGAGCCGCGTCGTTCGCCGCTTCCGGCTATGCCAAACTTACCGGAAAGCCGGCGGCGTGTTTCGCAATTGCCGGTCCAGGCTCTACAAATTTACTTACCGGACTTTGGGACGCAAAGGTTGACCGAGTTCCTATTCTTGCGCTCAGCGGACAAGTTGACGCGCAGGTTTTGGGTCCAGGCGCGTTTCAGGAGGTTGATCTCGCTTCGGCGTTTAATTCCGTTGCCGAGTGGAGCCAGACGGTTCTGCCCACATCCAAGCACGCCGAGCTTATGACTTTAGCTTTAAAAAACGCAGTATTGAAAAGGGACGTGGCTCATTTAATTTTTCCAAACGAAGTTCAGGAAATTGAAGTTCCCAGCGGAACAGAAGCGCCCACGCCTGAAGGCAGATTAACCGATTTGCGAATTTCTCCGCCAAAAGATTCTTTTGATAAAGCTGTCGATATGATTAAAAACTCAAAACGTCCGTGTATTATTGTTGGCAACGGAGCAAAGTTCAATATGGATTCGATTATTCGATTTGCCGAGAATATTGAAGCTTCCGTTATAACTACGTTTAAAGGCAAGGGATTAATTCCCGATAATCATCCGCTTGCGTGCGGAGTTTTGGGAAGAAGCGGTACGCCGATTGCAAGTTCTTTTATGAACTTCAGCGATTTGATAATTGTTTTCGGAGCTTCGTTTTCCAACCATACAGGAATAGCGACTTTCCGACCGATAATTCAAGTGGATTTCGATCAAATGGCGCTCGGAAAATTTCATAAAGTTGACGTGCCAGTTTGGGGAGAAATAGGCGTTACGACTGCAATGCTGAATGAAATATTTGCGCGGCATTCGGGCGATAGTTCAATTCGTAAAGAAATATCCTCGCGATGGGATATGTGGCGTAAAGAGAAATCCAGCCGATTAAAAGACGACCTGGGAAAAGGAGTAAGTTCAATTGCGGTTTTCGACGCGATGAACAAAACCGTTCCTGAAAATGCGGTTATTTCCGTTGACGTCGGTAATAACGCATATTCGTTCGGAAGATATTTCGAATGCAGACGGCAGTCGGTTTTAATGTCGGGATATCTCGGCTCAATCGGATTCGGTTATCCAGCAGCTATGGGCGCGTGGGCGGCGGCTCCCAATAGACCTATTGTAGCGGTCACGGGCGACGGCGGCTTTGCTCAATATATGGCTGAACTTACAACGGCGGTAAAATACAAAATGAATATAACCCACATTCTTCTTAACAATAACGAATTGGGGAAGATAAGCAAGGAGCAGCGCGCGGACGAACTTGACGTTTGGGAAACGGATTTGGTCAACCCTAATTTTGCCGAGTATGCGAACAACTGCGGCGCGCTGGGAGTGAGAGTCGATAAGAAGGAAGAACTGTTCGAAGCAATTAAGGGAGCGTTGGATTACAACGGTCCTT
>CAYNUJ010000268.1:0-3779 GCA_964400095.1 uncultured Melioribacteraceae bacterium | reverse complement strand
GCGGCGGTAATCGCGGAAGTATTTATTAGAGATGTATTACTCCGGTAATTACTCAATATTCGTTTAAGTCCGGAAAACACAAGAGAATCTCTGCGCAGCGCCAGCGATAATTCTTTAAGCGCATGACGCAAATATTTGTCGCCGGTTATATCCGGATTGTAATCATTTAACAATTTCGCGTAATTCCGCAGTTCTTTTTCTTGAGTTTTCCTCGCCTCCGTCAATGCGAAAGGCGCGAACAATTCGGTAGTAATTACTTTATTCTGCGCTTGGAGCGATATAACCGCGATAAGTAATATCAGTATTATCTTCAATTCTATTCAATACCTTAAACTTAATTATAATTGCTTTCTCGCAAATATAATTTTGTTTCGGGTTACTTCAAATAATTACTGCTTTTTAAAGTGAACTCTTGGATTTTATCGCACAGCTATCATTTTTTTTGTCAGAATAAATTCACCGATAATTAATCTGTATATATAAACTCCGCTGCTCAAACCATCGGTTGAAAATTCCACTTTATATCTTCCCGGCTTTTGGTTTTTGTTAACAAGTGTTGCAACCTCACGACCGAGGATGTCGAATATTTTTAATACAACGCTAGTAGTGGAAATGACATTATCGTCAACTATTGGGATTGAATATCCTATTATTGTGGTTGGATTAAAAGGATTCGGATAATTTTGAGACAATTCAAATTTTTCAGGTAATCCGATTTCCACTTCTACAACATCCGAATATTCGAACGCCCCGTCTGTGTCAATTTGTTTTAAACGGTATTTAACAATTCCACTTGAGCTGATCGCAGTCGAAGCGTCAATAAAAGAATACGCTTTTGGCGAGTTGCTGTTTCCGTATCCGTTAACAAAACCGATTTTTTCCCAATTATCCATTGTCAATTGTCCATTATCAATTGCCTTTTGAATTTCAAAACCATAGTTGCTTACTTCTGATGCTGTTTGCCAAAGTAGTTCAACTTTGTTTTCAATTAAATTTGCAGTAAATGAAGTTAGTTCCACAGGAAGCGGCGCGTCGGAAGTTACCCAATTAGAAGCACTACCTGACAGAGCAAAATTATACAATGTACCGTTAAGAGCGCTTGATGATAAATCGGGAAGCGTTGTGACGCCGGAATTGTTGCCTCCTCCGCTTCCCTCGTCAAATCTATAATACGTTACTAATCCGCTATCTGCGGTTGAATAATATACGGGAGCGAGAGTGTCATTCATTGTGGACTGAAGTTGAGTGGTTGTTCTTGCGAAATTCCAAATACGTACTTCGTCCAAATTTCCGTCAAACATCGGCCAAGTAAAATAACTTCTCACAACGCTTAGGGTTGTATTATCGGTATTCCAACTATGCCCTGTCGAACTTCCTATGGATTGCCCGTTAACATAAGCCTCAATTTTCCCGCCACTATATGTGAATGCAATATGGTACCAAGTGTCGGTAGAAAACGTGTAGTTGGCGAGATAATTATCATTTCCTCCGTCCACTTGCAAATAACTGCCAAAAACAGCAAACATACTTTGCCTATGAGGTGAATCCCCTCCGACATATCCCCAGTGAATTAAAACGTTTGGCGTTGAAGGGTCAAATGTATCAACTTTAAATAATAGTTCTACCGTTCTTGCGCTTGAACCGGTAATCCCAATAGTACTACTTGTTTGAACGTAATCGTTACTTCCATCGTAATTTAGCGCATTCCCAGAAGCGCTCTGACAGTAAAAACTGCCGGTATAAAATATCAATCCAATTATCACAAATAATGTGCTTCTCATATCGTACTCCTCTTATTTGAAACTTCAATTAAAATTACGCATTACTACATTCCAACTCTCCGGGGAAAAGAGTTTTTGTTTAAATTATTTATGATAAATAGAAAGGAGGAAGAATAGCGTAAGCGCAAGAGGGGTTTTCATAATTTCCTCCAAACATTTAATTAACGAATAGTTTAATTGCTAATATAAAAGTCTGATGCTTATAAAGGCAAACCATAGCTGTCCTAAAACGGTTTTTAGGACAAGGTATTTAAAGAGAGTTGCGGTATTTCGTGGGTGTTTGATCCTTAAATTCTTTGAATGTATAATTAAAAGCCGATCTTGAAAAAAAACCTACTTTAAATGGGATATCCGAGATTTTTGTATTTTTTTCTGCGAGAAGAATACAAGCTTCATTTATTTTGAATTCATTAATAAACGAAGAAAAATTTTTGCCGATTAAATCGTTAATAATTATTGAAAGTTCTTTTTCCGGAAGATGAAGTCTTTTGGCGAAATTTTTTATTTTCAAATTAGGATTGAGATACAATTTTTCTTTAAGAATAATCTCCTTTATTTCCGAAATTATTTCCTGTTTTTTCCCTTTCGAAATTTTACTTTTAATTTTTCTTTCGGTACTTAAAACGGGATTTTTCTCAAAACTTTTAGAAATTTGAAGTTCCAGTAATAGCTCGTCATGTTTTAATCCGATTATTCCAAAAACAAAAATCACCAAATCGCTTAATATTATATCTATTAACAAAAATTCGCTTTTCAGAAGCCATGCGATTAAAAATGTGATTTCAGAGATAACAACCCCGATTATAATATACCGAATCCAATCCGATTCGTACGAGAATCGGGGATCCCTTTTTGTAGCAATATTTAATTTTATTAGAATAGTAAGGAAATAGAAAAATTGTATATAATAGAGCAAATAAATAATCCAAACATAAATCTCTATTTCCGGAGAAATATCGAATTGAAAGGAATTCATTGTTAAAATAAGAGATTGAAAACTTTCATCCAAAGTAAATAAGAAAATCAATAAGCTTAAAAAAACAAATGCGGAGATTATAAAATGGGTGGGATGCATCTCTATTTTTTCACCGCCGCTTTTAAATGAATTTAAGTAAATATATAAAATCGGGTAAACAGCGTAAATAAGCGGAAACGAAAAAAGAAACAAATATTTTGCGGCAGTCCAATTTTCGGAAACTATTAGCAGATTCTGCAGAATAAGCAGAGACGCAAATATCATTCCAACTACCAGCGCATATCTTGCTCTATTTGATCTGTTTTTTGAAAAAACAAATATTATCAAGAATACAAAAGCAAAAGAAAGACCTGCTATATCTAAGAGTATTACTGGATCCAATTATAATTTATTTTGTTAATGAAATATAAAATAACGTTTTAAGTTTTATTTGCCAAACAGTAAATATTTTAAACACAAATTGGTTTTCGGATTTTATTCTATATTTATATTTTCAATTTATATTCTATTTGCAAAACTTAAATTAAAATTCAGTCTGTACAATGAAGACGTTTATTATTTTTAATCCGAAATTATGGCTAATATGAGCAGAATAATTCGTTCCGTAATAATTGGTTTGTTTTTCCTGGCAGCAGAGAGTACCGCGCAGGACGGAATCCTAAAATTCTACTATCCGGACGGCAAAATTGAATCGGAGAATAGCTATGTGAAAGACGTATTAAACGGTTTTTCCAATTGGTATTACGAAAACGGTAATAAGCGGAAAGAAGCATATTACACCGACGGCAAATTGGACGGCTGGGTTAAATATTATTACGAGAGCGGATTAGTGAAAGCGGAGTTTTCGGTCAAGAATGGAATTAGAGACGGACTTACAAAAATTTATTATCCCAACGGAGCGTTAAAAGAAGTGCGGAGTTATGAAAAGGGAAGGCTGCTTAAAAAAGTTGAATTAAGAATTGATTCTACTTATGTTCCGCCGCTTGAAGCTTATGAAGGAGCCGCCGAACAGTTGGCAAAGC
>CAYNUJ010000267.1:0-3801 GCA_964400095.1 uncultured Melioribacteraceae bacterium | reverse complement strand
TAATTCCTTCCAATCTGTTTGCCTCTAAAACGCTGGATAATCTTCAAAAGCTATTAATAGTCGTCGGAGATAATTCCGCGAGATTGGACAGAATCAAAGTAATTAAAGAAAAATTAGAAAGAGCGATAAAAAAGTTCGCGGTAATTGAACATTTGAATTACGGAAAAATTTACGCATACGAAGTTGACGGCTTCGGCAACGCGGTGTTTATGGATGACGCGAATGTGCCGAGTTTATTGGCTTTACCTTACCTCGGCATTTGCGATGCGGAAAATGAAATTTATTTTAACACGCGAAAATTCGTTTTAAGCGAAAACAATCCGTTCTTTTTTGAAGGGAAAGCGGCTTCAGGCATAGGAGGACCGCATGTTGGGATGAATATGATTTGGACTATGAGTATTATTATGCGGGCTTTTACTTCAAACAATGAAGAAGAAATATTATCTTGTTTGAATATGCTCAAATCGACTAACGCCGGAACCGGATTCATGCGCGAATCTTTTCATAAAGACGACGCGAATAATTACACAAGAAAGTGGTTCGCTTGGGCAAACTCGCTGTTCGGCGAATTGATATTGACTTTATTGAAAAACAAACCTCATCTGTTAACATAGGCGAATAAATTGAAAATAATAGATTGGCTCATTGTCGCAAGCGTTTTAATCGGGATGACTACCGCGGTAGCTTTTACTAAGAAATATATGCGCAGCGTTTCCGATTTCCTTGCGGCGGGAAGAACCGCAGGCAGATATATTATTTCTATGTCGCAGGGAATGGCGATGCTCGGAGCGATCACGATAATCGGAATGCTGGAAATGAATTATATTGCCGGATTTACTTTGCGCTGGTGGGAATTTACGAACGCGGTTGTTATTATGCTTATAACAGTCAGCGGCTGGGTGGTTTACCGCTTCAGAGAAACCCGCGCGTTAACGATGGCTCAGTTCTTCGAAATCAGATACAGCCGTAAATTCAGAGTTTTTGCCGGACTGCTCGCGTTCGTTTCAGGAATAATTAATTTCGGTATTTTCCCCGCGGTGGGAGCGAGGTTTTTTATTTATTTCTGCGGCATTCCGCCGGAGATTAATTTTCTCGGAATTGAAATAAGTTCGTTTCCTTTGGTAATGATTGTTCTGCTGGCTTTCGCTCTTTATTTTGTTTTTGCCGGAGGGCAAGTTGCGGTTATAATTACCGATTTCATACAGGGAATATTGGTTAATGCCGTGTTTATCGGCGTTATCATCTATCTATTATATCTTGTTGATTGGAATACGATAGCCGAAGGAGTTAAACACGCGCCGGAGAGCGCTTCGCTAATCAATCCGTTTAAAACATCTAAAACCGAAGATTTTAATTTCTCCTATTTTTTCATAGGTATGTTAGGATTAATTTACGGTAAATTATCCTGGCAGGGAACGCAGGGCTACAACGCGTCGGCTAAATCGGCTCACGAAGCTAAAATGGGGGAAGTGTTGAGCAACTGGCGCAACATTCCGCAGTGGGGATTGTTCCTCGTTTTTGTGCCTGTTGTCGCGTATGTAATTATGCATCACTCCGATTATTCAATAATTGCCGAAAAAGTAAACGGCGTTTTAAATATGATTCAGGGAAAGCCGCTGCGGTCGCAATTGACCGTGCCGATGGTTCTTGCCAATATATTGCCGGTTGGAATGATTGGCGCGTTCGCCGCGATTATGCTGGCGGCGTTCATTTCCACACACGATACTTATCTCCATTCTTGGGGAAGCATATTCATTCAAGATGTAATTATGCCGTTCCGTGTAAAACCGTTCGAGCCAAAACAGCACATTCGCGTTCTCAAATATTCCATAATTGGAGTATCGTTATTTATCTTTATCTTCAGTATGCTGTTTCAGCAGAGCGAATATATCTTCTTATTTTTTGCAATTACCGGAGCGATATTTGCCGGCGGTTCCGGCGCCGTTATTATCGGAGGATTATATTGGTCGAAAGGAACTACCCAGGGCGCTTGGTGGGGAATGATAACCGGAGCGGTGATTTCGGTTGGCGGAATAACCGTAAAGCAGATTTATCCCGATTTCCCAATAAACGGTCAATGGTTTTGGGGTATCGCTATGCTCGCCTCCGCAGTTATTTACATTGTCGTATCATCGCTCACTTATAAAGAAAAGTTTGACATGGATAAAATGCTGCATCGTGGGAAGTTCGCTTCCGAGGATGTTGTTCAACGTCCGGCGAAAGGCTGGAGACTTTTGGGTATGGGAAAGGAATTTACTTTGGGTGATAAAGTAATTTATATATTGACATATGTCTGGACAGGAGTGTGGACTATCATTTTTATTTTCGGAACTATTTACAATCTCAATAATGATGTGAGCGACTCCGTATGGTTGAGCTTTTGGCGGTATTATGTTATAATAAATTTAGCCGCTTCAATTATTGTAATAATTTGGTTTTCTATCGGCGGAATAAAAGATTTGAAAAAAATGATCGCATCCCTTAAGTCCGCCGACAGAGACGAAACAGACGACGGATTTATAGCTAAGGTAAAAAAATGACAAAAATCGGCGGAAATATGATTCGAAAACTTTTGCTTATATCGCTTGTTATAGTTTCGGCAAATTATGCGCAGCGGCAGAGCAATTACGTCAATCCTTTTATAGGAACCGGCGGGCACGGGCATACTTTTCCCGGCGCAACCGTTCCGTTCGGAATGGTGCAGCTAAGTCCCGATACCGATATTAAAGGCTGGGACTGGTGTTCCGGTTATCACGCATCTGATTCATCGGTGATGGGTTTCAGCCATACACACTTAAGCGGTACGGGCGCGTCCGATTACGGCGATATAATGTTTATGCCCACTTTCGGCGAAATTAAATTTCAGCCGGGAAGTAAATTAAATCCCGACGAAGGCTACCGTTCAAGATTTAATCACAAAAAGGAATCAGCTGAGCCGGGGTACTATTCCGTTTATTTGGATGATTATTTAACCAAAGTGGAATTGACAACAACCGAAAGATGCGGCGTTCAAAAATACACATTCGATCAATCGGGCGAGATGCATTTGATAATCGATCTCGAACACGGAATTCACGATAGAGTGAAAGAAGGTTATATCAAAATTATTTCGCCGACTAAAATAGAGGGATACAGAAACAGCAGCGGCTGGGCTAAGGATCACACCGTTTATTTTGCGGCTGAGTTCTCTAAACCGATTATCGAAGTTAAAACTTTCGACGGTGAAACAATATCGGATTTAAATGAATTGAAAAACAGAATCGTTAAAGCGTCGCTGAGTTTCGGCGTTCTTAAAGGAGAAAATCTAATTGTTAACGTGGGAATATCGCACGTCGGCATTGACGGTGCGTTGAAAAATCTTGAGGCGGAAGGGAAGTCGTTCGACGATATTAAAAACGAAGCGAAAGAAAAATGGGAAGGAGAATTGTCGAAAATAATTATTGAAGATAATTCAACCGAAAACAAAACCAAATTTTACACGGCTCTTTATAGAACAATGATACATCCCAATCTTTTCAACGACGTTGACGGCAAATATATGGGAATGGATAGAAAAGCGCATCATTCCGATCACAACGTTTACACTGTATTCTCTTTGTGGGATACGTTCCGCGCTTTGCATCCTTTGTTGACTTTAATTGATAAAGAGAGGACAACGGATTTTATTAAATCTATGCTGTTAAAATATGACGAAGCCGGAATACTTCCGGTTTGGGAGTTAGCGGGAAACGAAACCTGGACGATGATCGGGTATCATTCCGTTCCGGTAATCGTCGATGCGTATATGAAAGACGTTCGGGG
>CAYNUJ010000266.1:0-3823 GCA_964400095.1 uncultured Melioribacteraceae bacterium | reverse complement strand
TTTCGTAAACGGACTTATCGTAAACGTCAACTTCCGCGGCTAATTCAATTTCGCTTCGGGTAACTCTTAAAAAATTAATTGGATTGTCTTTTGCTAATTCCGCCGCCTCGTCTCTGTTTACAACGTCGTAAGGAACGCTCGCTACAAGATGAGCGACTTCTTTTTCCGGTCTTAATGCCCTGAATGGTCTTAACACTGCCATTTTACCGATCTCCAGATATTAGATAATTTCGAAAAATTGTTGACATTATTTATTTTGTTTCTTACGTAAAAATATTTCATTTGGAAGCAAATGTCTATGAGATTGGTAATTAATTATTCGCTTATTTAATTTATAAACGGGAAAAAAAGGTTTATCCCTATTTATTGGGCATGAAGGTATAAGGGTATTGTGCCATTGTGTCTTGTCCTGAAAAAAGTTGACTTGGAATGAATTTCCGCAGAACAGTCATCCGACCATCCCTCAAACCAGAATACTCAACCGACTCAATTCTTAATTCATCATTTTTAATTGTTAATTCTTCCCATCTGCGTAAATCTGTTTTATCTGCGTCATCCGTGGTCTATTTTTCTCCGCGTCTTTGCGGCTCTGCGGTTAAGATTTTCCGGTTAATATCGGCTAACAAATAAATTTATACCCTTCGCCATGAACAGTAATTATTTTTAATGATTTATCTTTTATCAGATAACCGCGAAGTTTGGAAATATAAACGTCCATACTGCGCGAATTAAAATAATTATCATCGCCCCAAATTTTCATCAGAGCCGTCTGCCTGGAAAGCAATGATCCGGCGCTTTCAACCAGCAGTAAAAGCAGTTTTGTCTCTTTTGCCGTTAATGATATTTCGTCTTTTTTATGCAATAGTTTCCTTTCTTCAGTCATAAATTTATAATTCCCTATTTTGATTGTCCCTCCGTCGCGGGAAAATAATCTGCCGCCAGCAGTTCTTTTAAGAGCCACATTAATTCTCAAAAGAAGCTCTTCGGTGTCGAACGGTTTAACTATGTAATCCTCAGCGCCCATTTTTAATCCGGCATTAATATCAGACTGCATATTTTTTGCCGTTAAAAAAATTACCGGCAAATTCGGAAATGATTTTAGAATTTGTTTTGCTGCGGTAAAGCCGTCCAATAAGGGCATCATTACATCCATAACGCAAAGGTTAATATTATCGGACGCGCTCTCAACAGCCTGCTTTCCGTTTTTAACCCAGCTAACGGAATAGCCTTTCAATTCAAGGTAATCCTTGAGAATCGCTCCCAGGCTGTCGTCGTCTTCAGCCAGTAATATGTTATACTTTTTATGCGTCATTAAGCGATAGAGTAATTGTAAATGTTGTGCCCGCGCCCACTTTAGAATCAACTGTAATGCTGCCTCCGTAATGAGCGATAATTTTTTTCGCGTAACTCAAGCCCACACCGTAACCTTTAACGTTGTGTATATTGCCCGTTCCTATTCTGTAAAACGCGCCGAAAATCGCTTCCGTTTCCGATTTTGGTATGCCTATTCCGTTGTCGGTAATTTTTATAATTAATTTTCGGTCATCGCCGCTTGTTTCTATGGAAATACGGGGTTCGTCCGCGTTGTATTTAATTGCATTATCAATAATATTATTTATCGCGTTTTCAAAATGAAACTTATCGATATATACTTCGCTCCTCGGCGCGCCCAACTCCAAATTCAAACGTCCGTTTTTCCGACTGATTATTTGATTGAAATTTGACGCCGCATCTTTAATAATTGCATGTATATCGCAGAGTTCGTCTTTATATTCGATTCCGTTTTTTTCCATCAGCGCCGCGTCGAGCAGGCTGTCCACTAACCGGCTTAAACGGCGGCTTTCTTTTTTTATCATTACCGGGTATTTTTCCGAGCTTTCCGGCGAACCGGGGAACGATTCCGCGAGCGCGTCGCATGCTAAATTTATAGTAGATATCGGAGTTTTGAATTCGTGAGTTATGTTGTTGATAAAGTCGTTCTTAACTTCGCTAACCTTTTTTTGCCTCAGCAGCAATTGAACCGTTTTATAAAACAAAAAGATTATCGCAATAATAAATACGGCGGAAAGAGAAAGCATTCCCCACAAAGATTTAATTATTATTTTTTCTTCTCCGGGAAAATCAACCCACAAATATCCGGGGTTTCCGAATACTTTTCCCTGATCGAGCTGCGTTTTAAATGAACCGTTGATTGTCCTCAATTCCCTATCGCCGATTTCAACCACGGAATCGTCATCGTCAATCTTTACGTAAAACTTAAAACCCGAATTGATTCCGATATTGGCAAATTCGGATTTCATCAGCGAATCGACTTCGCTTTCACTCAGATTCTCTTTCAAAAACAGGTTTTCGTTTTCGTCTAATAATTCATCAACTACTTCATTGACCAATTTCCGTTTATCAAACTTAAAAGTAAAAGTGGATTTTTTAGACGGCTTACCTTTGGAAGTGGAATTGAATGTAAAAACAGTTTCGTAACCTTTTGCCAGAGAATCGTCGGAAAACACTTTTACGTTTACGTCAAATTCTTTTTCATCATTTTCGCCGTCGCTGTTAAACATTACAACGTTAGACGAGAGTGAATCTTTCACCAAATAAGCACGGTCGGATTCGGTTCTTATTTTTTTAACTACAACATCGGCGGCTTCTTTTTTCTCTAATTTCTCAACCACTAGCGAAAGCGCCTTGTGAACATTGCTCCTGAATTTTCGCTCTTCAATATTGTACGCAATTGTTATCCAGTAAATCTGGACGGCAATTAGTCCAATTACCGCCGCGGTCATTAAGCCGACGATTATTTGCAATTTTCTTTCTTTCATATTCTGAAAATTAAACGTTTATAATTTATATATCCTCCTTTTAACAATTTTTAACATTTATTAACTAATCGTTAACACCTCCGCATTGATTTATTATTTAGTTTTGAGGAAACAAAATTAAAAGGAGGAACAATGAACGCTATAATTAAATCAACTTTCAAAACAGCAATAATATTATTATTTATCGCGGCTTTTTCTGTAAACGCACAGAAAAAAGAGAAACCCGGCATCAAAGACGTAAAGGGGAAAGCGGAAAAAATCACAATCAAAACCGATAAAGGCGAGTTTGTTTTCGAGGGAAAAGAAGCTCAAGAGATTCTAAAAAAACTCAAAACGGGAAATCGGAAAAGCGTTTGGTTCTCCGAAACCGGCGGCGATGGTTCTACATATGTAATTGACATCGACGATATCGCTTCCGACGTTCTTGTAAATCTCGCGAAAGAGAATAATTTTACGTGGGAAACCGAAGAAGAGGAGGACGGGAAAAAAATTGAGCGCAAGATAAATATTGAGGAGGAAAACGGGGTAAAAAAACTCACCATAACTACAACCGAGGACGGAGAAGAGAAAACCGAAACTTACGAAGGCGCCGAAGCTGAAGAATACCTTGAAAAAATGAAAGAGGAAAATAAACTTAAAGTTTTTTCAAAAGACGGCGGCAGCCGGTTTGCTTTCTTTTTCGACAGCGACTCAGGGGATGTTGACAAAGAAATTAACGTTACGGTGGAAGACGGCATAAAAAAACTTACTATCACAACCACAGTTGACGGCAAAGAAAAAGTTGAAGAATACATTGGAGACGAAGCGGATAAAAAATTAAAGGAATTGGAAAAGAGCGGCCGCTGTGTGTTTTCTTCCGGCGGCGGCGGTCATATATTTATGATAAAAATCAATAAGGACAGCAAGTCAATTAACTTGAATAATAAATTGAAGATTAACGTCGAAGTGGAAGACGACGACAGTAACGCAACTGTGAAAAAAATTATTATCAAAAAAGAAAAAGA
>CAYNUJ010000265.1:0-3828 GCA_964400095.1 uncultured Melioribacteraceae bacterium | reverse complement strand
GGTTATTCGTACTTCATTGGCGCGTACAAGGGGCTTTTTAAAACGAACGCGGAGCTGCAAACCAAAGTCGGTCCGTTAGCAGATATGAAAGATAATATTTTTACTATGAGTTATGATCAATCGAACGACGAGCTTTGGTACGGATTAGAAAAAGGCGGACTCTGGCTTTTCAAAGATAATAAAGCGAGTGAAATGAAATTACCCCTTTTTGATAATTTGCAAATTCAAGATATATTCATAGATAACCAGGATAATATTTGGATAGGAACCGAAATCAACGGTTTATTCCGTCTTAATAAAAGAATGATTTATTCCATTCATTTGAAAAAAGGTAAATTTAACGATATTATTTACCCGATTTTAAAAACCGTCGATAATTCAATTTGGGTGGGAGCAAACTGCGGCGGTATCGCCCGAATAACAAGGGATAAAATATTTTATAATTCATTGCAAACAGGATTAGTATTCGATTGTATCTGGTCTTTATACCAATGTTCTTCCAGGGATATTTATATAGGCGGCATTACCAGCGGGATACAGAGATATAGCAATCATAAATTTTCCAGAATATCTGGGTTAGAAGCGTTGTCAACCACGGGAGTATTCGCTATCAATGAAGATAAAGACGGCGCTTTATGGCTTGGAACCGACAAAGGAGTTTATCATTTTTACAAAAACAGCTTAATACAGTATTCAAAAAGTAATTCTAAACTGCCGGGAGATAGAATTTCGGCGATAGTTGAAGACGACGACGGAACTTTGTGGTTCGCTACGGATAATGGATTGGGATATTACAAAAACGGAGAAATCGGTTCTCTGAATTTGGGGAATGGAAAAGACGTTAGTTATGTAAGGAGCGTCTATATAGATAAAAACAAAAGGATGTGGCTGGGAACTTACGGTAACGGACTGATATATTATTTCAACGGGAAATCAAAAATTATTACTACCGAAAACGGACTTTATAATAATTATATTCATTCGACAATAGAAGATAATTTCGGGAATTTTTGGATGCCTACCAACAATGGATTGTTCAGGGTTAAAAAAAGCGAGCTTATCGATTTGGTTGAAGGAAAAACCGACATGATAACCTCGGTGGTTGTAACCAGACAGAACACTATTACAAACGACGAATTTAACGGCGGTATGCAGCCTTCGTATGCAAAACTTGACGACGGAACAATTCTCCTTCCGACATTAAAAGGATTGGCGGCTTTAGACTTTACAAATTTCCACGTCAATAACTCGGTTCCTAAAGTACATATAGAAAGTTTTATCGTTGACGGGAAAAAATACTCAATTGACTCCGCTATTGTTCTTCCGCCGGGCAACTCGGAAATTGAAATTAATTTTACCGCGCTCGATTTCAGCAGCCCCGACGATATAAGATTCAAGTATAAAATTGAAGAACTGGATAAGGATTGGAGCTCCTTGAAAAAAGAAAGAGTGGTTACGTACAAACATCTTACATACGGAAAATATAGATTCAGAGTAATTGCGAGAAATGCCGACGGAGTTTGGAACAACGAAGGCTCTTCTATTGATTTTGAAATTGAGGCTACTTTATTTCAAACGCTTTGGTTCAAATTATTTATTTTATTTTTGCTGATATTTCTCATAACCGGTTATTATAGTTTGAGGCTGAAATTACAAAAGAAGAGAGCGCTTCAATTGGAAAAGATTGTAGAGGAAAGAACAAAAAGTCTTTCCGAAGCGCTTGAAAAAACTAAAATAGCCAAAGAGAATGAAGCTCTGCATAGAGAAAGAGCGGAAAATTTGAATAACGAGAAAACGGAATTATTAAGAATTGTTAGTCATAATTTGAAGAACCCCATCGGCGCTATTCTCAGTTCGAGCGAATTTGTCGCCGAAGAGATTGACGACAAAGAGACAGTCCTTGAGATGACGAAAATAATGAAAAATTCCGCGGCGCATATGCTGGAATCTGTTACTCAGCTTCTTCAAAGCAGTTATATTGAAGAACTGGGAGTAAAATTAGAAATAAGCAAGTTTAATTTTATAGACGCCGTCGAAAAAGTTATCGGCGATAACAGCGTCACGGCAGCTAAGAAAAAACAGGAAATTCTTTTCAAACCAAATTCTAATTCAATTACGGTTAAAGCCGATTACGAAAAAATATTAATCTGCATTGATAACTATATAAATAACGCGATAAAATATTCGTTTGAGAACTCTGTAATTACCGTAACCGCCGAACGGAAAGACAACAGCGTGATCTTTAAAGTAATAGACCAAGGTCCCGGTATTAAAGATTTTGAGCTGAGTTTGGCATTCGGAAAATTTCAGAAACTTTCAACGCGTCCGACCGGGAATGAATCTTCAACGGGATTGGGACTTTCAATTGTAAAACGGATAATAGAACTTCATAACGGTAAAATAGGCGTAGAGTCAACTTTCGGCGAGGGAAGCGTTTTTTATTTTGTTTTACCTATTAATAATTCCGAGTTATAATTGAATACCGGTGATTTAAATATTTCCGAAGAATTAGAAATAATTCGCATTTTAAGAACAAGTATTTATTTGCAAAATATTTTTTACTTCTTATATTTGAATTGACAAAACAAAAAGATTTTTGTGAAGAAATTTTCAAATAAAAATAATGTCCCATCGCTGAACTTTCCCAAAGTCTATCAGACCAATTGGCAGAACAAATAATTTTAATTTTAGTCATAAATAATTGAAAGGAAATCTATGGAAAAAAGTATATCCAGGATTATATCCGAATTTGCCGTAAATTTAAAGTATGAAGATATCCCCGAAGAAGTAATTGAACATGTGAAAATGTTTTTATACGATTCAATCGGCTGCGCTTACGGCGGATACAGAACAAAGGACGTGAATATTATCAGAGATATTTATACAGATATGGGCGGTAAAACCGAAGCCACAACAATAGGATTCGGCGATAAAATGCCCGCTGTGAACGCCGCATTGGTAAATTCATTGATGATTCGCGCTTTGGATTTTAACGATATTTACTGGAAAGACGATCCCTCGCACCCGTCGGATATTATTCCCGCCGCTCTTGCCGCCGGCGAAACGGTTAACGCTTCGATGAAAGACGTGATCGCAGCTATTGTTCTTGCTTACGAATTTGAACAGAGATTGTGCGAATTCGCCAAACCCGGAATTCGCGAACGGAAATGGCATCATGCTACTTTAACACAGTTCGTTTCGCCAATCGTTGCGGGCAAACTGCTCGGTTTAACGATTGACGAAATGGTGAATGCAATAGGCATAAACGGTTCTCATAATCATACTATAGGATGCCCCACGGCGGGTAAATTAACAATGATGAAAAACACCGTCGATCCGATGGCGGTACAATCAGGAGTTTTTGCGGCGTTGATGGCTAAGAAAGGTTTTACGGGTACCGAAAAAGTATTCGAAGGTAAGGAAGGTTTTATGGACTCGTTCATTGGCTGGGACGCAAAAAACGAAACCGTAGAACCCGTTGAAATGATTGGACGCGACGGAGTTTCCGAATGGAGCTGGGACGTTAACGCTTTAATCGGCGGCTTGGGCGAGGGCTGGAAAATTTTGGAATGCGGAATGAAAGCCTTCCCCACCGAAGCGTTATCCCACACACATCTGACTTGCGCTATTAAAGTGATGAAGAATAACAACCTCGATTACACCGATATCGTAGAAGTGAAAGTCACCTCATTGGCGCAGGCGTACGATATTCTTTTCGATCCGGCTAAATACAGACCCGAATCGAGAGAAACCGCGGATCATTCTCTTCCCTATTGTTTAGCCGTCGCGTTGGTGGATAAAAAAGTAACTACGGAATCTTTCTCCGAC
>CAYNUJ010000264.1:1740-3883 GCA_964400095.1 uncultured Melioribacteraceae bacterium | reverse complement strand
CTTTTGTAACCGACGCTGAAGCGGGAGATACAAGAGTCGCGGCAAAAACATTCAAACGAGCTGTTGCAACTACACTCGACGGTTTAACGAGCGATTTGGCTCAAACTGTTTCTTCCGGAACAACTGCTCCGTTTCCTATTATGCGTAACGAAGAATTGATACTTCTGCGCGCCGAAGCGAATATCGGTTTAACCAATTATTCCGCCGCGGAAGGCGACATTAATTTTATCCGCAATGCCGCCGGTTTGGGTAATGTATCCCTTACTGCGGGCAACGCGCTGGATGAACTGCTGAAGCAGAAAAGATATTCTTTGTTCCTGGAAGGATTTAGATGGGTTGATTTGAGATTGTACGATAAACTTAGTACGCTTCCCATCGATCGCCCGGGCGATGTTGTGCATTCTCAAATGCCTCGCCCAACTGATGAATTATAAGTAATTAATAAAGGCTGTTCTTAAAAACAGAGACATTATCATTCGGGTTGACGTTTATAATTTGACAAGCAGTTTGCCGAATTATTTCACAACTCGAAAACACAATATTCTCTTCTTTTAGGAGCAGTCTTTTTTTATATCTTCATTTTTACTAATTTAGCGCCTTCATTTACAAAATAATTATGACTATTAATAACATAAATAACGACAAAAATGTAAGAAAGTGGTACGCTTTTTATACAAAGCCCAGGCATGAATTTACCGCCGCGAGGGATTTCCGCGCGGAAGATTATGAGTTTTATTTACCAACAATTGAAGTAATTAAGCAGTGGAGCGACAGAAAGAAAAAAGTAGTCGAACCGCTTTTTAGAGGATATATTTTCCTCCGGGCAAATCTTTCCGAAAGATTGTTCGCCGTGCAGAAAAAATCTATTGTAAAAGTAATTTCTTTTGAAGGAAAACCTTCGGTTGTTCCCGATTGGGAAATTGAAAACTTAAAAAGACTGCTCGAAGAAGCGGATGAAATTGAGGTCGGCGATATTCCGGATCTGGGTTCTACCGTTAAGGTGATTGCCGGTCCTTTCAGCGGAATTGAGGGTGTGGTTTACCAAAATAATAATAACGACAGACTGCTTGCCGTTTCGGTTGAACTTCTTAACCGCTCGGTGATAGTTCGCCTTCCGGTCAGCAGCGTTGTGGAAAAGGGGAAATAGTTTATTCTCCGTTTAACTTTTTCATCAATGCAATCAGCATATCTTTATCTGTTTTTTCGAGTGATTTAAGTAATTTACCGCTTAATTGAACTTGAATTGAATTTTCATCGCGATAGAGAGATTTTCCCTCGGAAGTTAATGCAATATTAACTATTCTGCGGTCTTTTTCGGAGCGGCGGCGGTAAACATATTTCTTTTCCACAAGTTTATCCATAACGGCGGTCAAATTATTCTTGGGAATTAAAAGACTCTTTGAAATTTCACTCATTATACATTTTTTCCTTTTCCCGATAAACGAAATCACTCTCATTTCCGTCTGCGAAATGTGAGATGAGTAATTCCTCAGAAAATTATACTCATGCTCAGAATAGATTTCGATGAGTTTTTCCAATTGAGTAAGAAATTTCTGCGCTTTGCTTACAGCCATTTATATTGTCTCCCATGAATTTAAGAGTAAAAGTTCAGTGCAAATATTAATTAGTCGTACCAGAAAAGCAAATCAAACTGTAATCAAGATTTTATTAGATTGAAGAATAATATCACTCCTTCGGAGTTTGCCTTTTCTGTTCAGAATGTTTTAAAATAATAACACGCCTTCGGCGTTTGTTAATAAAAGAATATTATTTAATAATCCCGAAGGGATGAAATTATTGTAAAATAATCATTCGGAAAATTATTATAACTCCGAAGGAGTGACATTATTATTATTGATTTCCTTCGTTAATATTATTTTCACCAATTTTAAACTTGTGCCTCTGCGGATTGTAAGAGAATAAATATTAAATTTGTATTGAAAAAAAGAGAAATTATTATGCAGAAAATATTATTACCCGGGGGCGACAAGCAATTGGAACTGCTTGTCAAATCGGTAAATTTGACCGGCAAGAAAATACTCGTCGCCGGCGCTAACAGCGCTCCCGCCGCGGAGGAACTGACTTCCTTGTCGGGTGTTGCCGCGGAGTTTATTGTTGAGGATTATGAGTCGCTGATTAACGC
>CAYNUJ010000264.1:0-1640 GCA_964400095.1 uncultured Melioribacteraceae bacterium | reverse complement strand
ATAAGTAAATTTTATGCGGAAAGGAATTTTACTCCTCTGATTCAAAAGGAAATGTCGGAGACGCTGCCGGAATTTTATTCCGCCGTAAGGCAGCGTTCCCATGAAATTGCCGAAGAATTAACGGAAGACGAAAAAACATATTATAAGAAACTGCTGAAAAAATCCTCCCACGAGGCTAACGCGTTTTTAGATTTCGGCGCGGGTAAATATATCGGTTTTTATGTTTTAGTTTTGAAATTAAATTAATGTGAGAATATGAAAAAAGGCGACATTGTTGAATTAAAAATTACCGGATACGCTTTTCAAGGCAAAGGAATTGCCAAAATCGCTTTGGATGATAATCCGGAAGAAAGTTTCGTTGTATTTGTCAACGGCGCATATCCTGGGGATACCGCTCGCGTTCTTATAACTAAAAAGAAAAAATCCTTTGCCGAGGGGCGCATTGAAGAACTGATAATAAAATCGGAATTTAGGAGTGACGCAAAATGCCGGTATTTCGGAGTGTGCGGCGGATGCAAACAGCAAAACCTCGCATACGAAAAGCAGCTTGAGTTTAAACAATCACAGGTTATTGACGCATTCGAGCGTATTGGGGGAATTACAGAAATTAATCAAGAGCCAATTGTAGGTTCCGAAAAAATTTATTTTTACAGAAATAAAATGGAATATTCCTTTTCCGATAAAAGATGGCTTTCGAAAGAGGAAATGAATTCCGGCGAGGAGATCGTTAATAGAAACTTTGCATTGGGGCTGCATATTCCTCGCATTTATGATAAAGTTCTCGATATTGAAGAGTGCTTTCTGCAGAGTGAAAAAAGCAATGCGGTAATAAACGCCACGCGGGAGTTCTTTTTGAATAAAGGCGAAACGATTTACAGCACAAAAACTCACAAGGGATTTCTCCGTTATCTCGTAATCAAATCCGGTCATCATACGGGGGAAATTATGGTCAATTTGGTAACTTCGGAGTGGAAAGAGGATTTGATGAATGATTATGCGGAATTTCTTAATACTGAAATCGGCGGTTTAACGAGCGTTATTAATAATATTAATTACAAAAAAGGAAGCGCCGCATTGGGAGACGAGGAGCATGTGCTTTCCGGTTCCGAGTATATCTACGATTACATCGGTTCCCGAAAATACCGCATTAGCGCGAATTCATTCTTCCAGACAAACACTCTCCAAGCCGAAAAATTATATTCTATTGCGAATGAATATGCGGAATTTGAAGGGAGCGAGGTTGTTTACGATCTTTACTGCGGCGCCGGAACAATAACAATTTTTATGGCTGACGCGGTAAAAGAAATTTACGGATTCGAAAGCGTTGAAGCGTCAATTGAAGATGCAAACGCAAATTCGGAATTGAATAACGCCTCAAATACCAAATATTTATTGGCGGATTTAAACAAATCTTTCCTTCCATTAATAGAAGAAAATAATCTGCCGCTGCCGGATATAATTATCGCGGATCCTCCGAGAAGCGGAATGAATCCCAAAACCGTGAATGATATTATCAAACTGAATCCGGCTAAATTGGTTTATATTTCGTGCAATCCGACAACCCAGGCGCGGGATATTAAAATATTGATGGAGGAAAGCAATTACAAATTGGTGAAAATTCGACCGGTTGATATGTTTCC
>CAYNUJ010000263.1:0-3884 GCA_964400095.1 uncultured Melioribacteraceae bacterium | reverse complement strand
ATTGTAAGCGATTGACCGAGCAGAGAGGATTTAATATGCGCGGGCATATCGTCGCTGCCTTCGTAAGTGTGTTCGTAATAAGGCGCATCTTTGGGAATTATTTTATTGAAATGTTTTTCCATATCGCGCCGCACGTCCGCGGAAACGTTTTCGTTTATAGTTAGAGACGCCGATGTATGCTTCAGGAAAATATTGGCAATCCCAATTTTCACTTTACCGATTTCCGGTACTGCGTTTTCAATTTCATGTGTAATTATATGAAACCCGCGAGGGCGGGGTTTTAATGTTATTTCGGTTTGGTAGTACATTATGCCTATCCTATAAATGTTTAATTAAATTATTCTCTGCGATCTTTGCATAACTTTCTTTGCGGACTTTGCGTGAAATTCATCCTTACTAACTCTTTTGTTCACGCAAAGAAGCGCAAAGGCTGAGAAGCTAAGAACGCAAAGAACTACAAATTATTAACTATTCTATGCACTCCATCTTTCAGATATTTTGTATTGAAATTTATTAACAAGCCAAGTCTTTTATCTGCCAATTTTAAATATGTTAATAATTGCGCGTAATGAACCGGAGCCAATAATTCAACTGATTTCACTTCTATTATTACCTTATTTTCCACTAATAAATCTAACCGATAACCAACATCCATTTTTACTTTTTTATATTCAAACGGCATAGGAAATTGCTGTACAACTTCCAACCCGGCTTCCTTTAAATCATACGCCAAAGCATTTTCATAAGCGGATTCTAATAATCCCGGCCCCAATGTTTTATGTAATTCAATCGCTATCCCAATAACTTTATTAGATATTTCATTTTCAGTCATTTTTTGCTCTTTTTTTTTGCGATCTTTGCATAACTTTCTTTGCGGACTTTGCGTGAAATAAATTTGCGAGCATTAACCCACGCAAGAAACTATGCAAAAATACCGAAAATGCTTTGCCCCTCCGCAATGATATCCTCCGAATCCTTCGCTCAAATTAGCCGCTACGGAATCGGCGGCTCGCACTAATTGTTTGCCGATTGTATCTTTAAGAAAATAATCCCATTTGATAACAATTTCCCAAACTTCCTCTCCCATATCCATTGCCATTTGATATACTTGCAATTCTTCTAATTTCATTTTAACCTCCGACTTTATTCAATAAAAAGAAAAATACTCCTAAGTTCCTAATAACATTCGGCGAAGCCGAATAAATGACATCCCGCGCAGCGGGATAAGTGACGTTGAGCGAAGCGAGACAAATGACGTTCCGCTTGCGGAACTAATGACAACAAATGACCGCTTAATTACATCTTCATCCAAACAACTCCATCTGCAGTTCTTTCCCCGAATGCTTCGCCTCATGTTTCAGCAGCCATTCCTTTCGCCACAGTCCGCCCGCATAGCCGGTTAAACTGCCGTCCGCGCCAATTACACGATGGCAAGGAACGATAATCGATATTTTATTCTTCCCGTTCGCGCTCCCCACGGCTCTAATTGATTTAACATCGCCCAATGCTTCGGCTAATTGATGATAAGAAATTGTTTCGCCGAAATGGATTTTCATCAATTCATCCCACACGCGCTTTTGGAATTCCGTTCCTTCCTGATAAATGGGAACGTCAAATTCCTTGCGTTTGCCTGCAAAATATTCTTTCAATTGTTTCTTGCACTCTTCCAAAATAGCGTTCGAATTTTCCGGTTCCATTTCCGTATCGGGGAAGACAAACAAAACGGAATTTACCGTCTCTTCGGTTGCGGTTAATTTAATTAAACCTAACGGGGATTTGAGGTATGTAAAATATTTTTTCATAAATTAAATTTATCTTTTCCCCAATTTCGGGGATTGTTGCAAATATAATTACGAATTCGATTTAAATCATTTTCATCGCGAATAATATGATCGTAAAAACGCGGTTGCCAACCAAAATTAAAATTATTTGCATTGGCGTATTTTGTTACGCCGATTTTAAACCCGCGAATGATTGAACCCAAATTTTGCGATTGGGGGGCGAATTTGTTTTGCGGCGGGAATTTGTATTGTTGTTTGCAATCCATTCGTAGAGACGCAAAATTTTGCGTCTCTACGGTTAAACCACCATCATATATTTTTTTAATTTCAATAATCCCATGCACATGATTCGGCATCACAATAAATTCATCCAATATAACAAACGGAAAATGTTCCGGTATTTCACGCCAACATTTTTCTGCAATTTCACCCAAATCGTTCAATATCATTTTCCCATTCGATATTTCACCAAAATAACATTCCCTGTTTTTCGTAACGATTGTTACAAAATATTTACCGTTCCAACCGTAATCCCAATTTTGCAAACGTGCGGATTCAATGCGATATTTATTTTTAAATAACGTCATTCTATTACCCTACCCCTCTCTCCATACTGCGGTAAACGCCCACAACCACGCCTACAAATTGGAAACCGGAATAATCCTTTTCGATTATTATCGGTTCGTATTCGGGATTTTCCGAATGCAATTCAATTCTGTTTTTCTTTTTATAGAACCGCTTAACCACCGCCGCGTCGTCCAATACCGCGGCAACAATGTGACCGTTTTTGGCTTCGGTATTCGGATTAACAATCACTACGTCGCCGGTAAAAATATAGGCGTCTTTTAAACTGTCGCCCTTTACTTTGAGCAGGAAAGAATCCTTAGGCATTCTTACTATTGTAGGCAAATCAATCGTATCGATAGCATCGGGATAAATTGTAAGCGGATTGCCGGCGGCAACTTCGCCGAGCACGGGACGCGGAATGAAAAACTTATCTTCCGTCAGCAGTTCAATGCCGCGGGAAATTTTCGGATTCCGCTTAATGTATCCCTTCCGCTCAATTGCCTGTAAATGCTGCTGAACCGTGGAGCGGTTGCGATAACCGAAATGCAAAGCTACTTCCGCCAATGTGGGAACTTTCCCTTCGGATTTCTTATCGATTATAAAATCGAGTATCTTTTGCTGGGTTTGGGTTAGATTTTTTTGCATGATGGAGCCTTTGTTCTTTGACAACAATTGGAAGATTAAATGTGCAGAGGATGGCAAAGAATTGTAAATCTAAAACTATTAAATATGATAATTTTGTTTGATATATTAGTATTCAAATCATTATAGCTTAAAATCTTCTCCTTCGGGAGGAGCAATGCCTAAATATTCACGATAAATCCTTTCTCTATACTCTTTTCCAAGATTATTCACAGACTCAATAAATAGTTTATAAGTCCCTTCGCCACCTATAAAATCCCAAAATTCATCTCCAATTAAGACAACCGGATCATTTACCATATCAAACCAACGTTTAGGAAAAGACCAATTATACTTCTCCTTTTTTCCATAAGGATTGTATGGCAATACAAAGAAAGCATTCTCGACAGGCGAGTTTTCCATACTTAATAATTTAAATATTTTTTCTTTGCTTACTTTCGTTTGGTCTGAATTTGGAAGCGGGGCTTTCAATTCAAAAGCGTATGCCTCGTTTGTTCTTGTATTCTCGGCATATACATCACATATTACAGTAATGGGAATTAACTCACCCTTGCCTTCCAGTATATAACTAATTTCATCTTCCCAATTAGGTTTAATTCTTTCTTTACCCTTTTCTTTATGTTCAAGTTTATTTAAAATTCCTTGTATCCTCTTAAGTCTTTCTTGTTTTATTTGACCGGATAATGAATAGCCTTTTTCAGCTTTCCCCATAATAACAGAAGCAACAGCGACCGCTAACTTTTCCCAAACTCCACCAAATGGGGTTACGAACCGCCTCTCAAAATGACTGCCCTTAAATATTTCATCGGGAACTAACGCCGCATATAACGGTTTTTTAGCTCTATGTTCATCTCGATCAAACGGATCTTCATATAAGACACGATTCATAACTTG
>CAYNUJ010000262.1:0-3900 GCA_964400095.1 uncultured Melioribacteraceae bacterium | reverse complement strand
ATTTTTATTTAGTTCAATTTTTAATTAAATTGAGTTACTCACTAAAATAAGGAGGAAATATATGAGAAGAATTGTATTATTTCTAATGCTGATATCCCTTCCGGCGGCGGCTCAAACCGGATTTACAAGAGCGTACGAAATTCCCGTTCCGGTTATTGAAAACACCGGATTCGGAGAGTTCTTTGCCGGCGTAGATTTTGACGGCGACGGCAATGTTGAAATTTTTGCCGTAAATAATATGTTGGATCAAGGCGGAGCGGAATTGATTCCGAGAATCTATAAATTTGAAAAGCACGGCAATCAGTGGGATTCCGTCTGGAGTTATGAAATGTTTACAATTCCACAGCAGAATAGCTGGGGACCGCTTCTTCCCGGAGATTGGGATAAAGACGGTAAAATGGAAGCAATTTGGTGCCCGGCAAATAATTTTAATACCGATAATACAAATCCGCCAAGAATAATTGTGTTTGAATACCCCGGCGACGGAAGCGATTTGATGGGCGCTCCGCAGTTCGGTGGCAATGTTCCAAACGCGACATGGACTATCACCGATCAAGATAATTATGATCTTCGTCCTATTCGTCTGCGCCTTACGGATATTGATAACGACGGAGATGAAGAATTGATTTTCGGCGACAGAAGAGGCGGATACCGTTTCGGAGTTGTTTCGGTTACGGATATTCCCGACGACGGAACGATGACTTTAACGTGGACCATGGAAGCCAGCGGCGTAGACCAGGGGCTGTCTCAATCAACGGTTTACGACGCCGCGGTGATGGATCAATCGATAATTCTATTCCATAGTGACGGTTCTATTACTAAAGTTGATTATGCAAACGGAAGCTGGACTATCGGCGCGAATATTCCCGACTTAGTTCCGGGCGGTTCTTGGAAATCTTCAATTAACACAGACATTGACGGCGACGGCAAAACGGAAGTAATTGTCGGGAGCTGGGGTTCTACCGATAACGGTAAGGTTTACTTATTGGATGTTGATGTTTTTGCCGGATTCACATCTACAGTTATCGGCGATTTTTCAGGATTGATTGGCGGCGGCAGATTAGTCGGCGGAGATTGGGGAGATATTGACCAGGATGGAAATATTGACGTTGTTTTCGGCACTCGGCAAGCCACGCCAAACGGCGCTATTGTTAGAATGGAATACAAAGGAACCGGCAGCTACGCCGCTTCGTCGAGTTGGGAGTTGTCCGTAATAGATTCACTTTATTCCGAAGACTCCTTCCACAGATTCGATCAGGTGAGAATTGCAAACGTGGACGACGACGTTTATGAAGAGGTGCTTTATACCGACGGCAATCAGACGGGAAGAATACCGATAATAATTTTGGACCCGCAGATATCAACTTCGGTTGAGGAGGAAGTGCAGATTCCGAAGAATTTTTTCTTAACTCAAAATTATCCGAATCCGTTTAATCCTTCCACATACATTAAATTCGGATTAAGCGAAGATGCCGACGTAAATTTGAGAGTTTACGATATGCTCGGAAAGTTTGTTTCTGAAATAATAAACAGCCGCCGCATGAGCGCGGGCGAATACGAAGTATTTTTCAACGCGGCTAATTTATCAAGCGGAACTTATATTTATACTTTAACAGCGGGCGGAAAAAGCGTTTCGAAGAAGATGATTTTAGTTAAATAACTCTGAATTAAATTTGTAAATATTTTAGGCGGCAGCGCGCCGCCTTTTTTTATTTCGAAAATTCTATTATTTCATCTAGCGGCAGATGATCGCCTTCGTCCCTGCCGTAATATGATTTAGCTATTTCTCCCTTTTCATTAACCAAAAATTCCGCGGGCATAGTTATTAAACTACCGTTAATAGGAAGCGGAATGTTGCCATGCAGTATTATGCTTTTCATTAATGTCGGGAAACGTTTCACCATTCCGTTTATCATTCCCCAGAATGATTTTTTCACTCCGTAAAGTTTGTAATATTTATTTGTTTCATCTGCTAAAATTGCAAAAGGCGCATTATGTTTGGATGTATGCTTTTTCAAATTTTCGATCGACGAATCAAATATTGCCGCTATTGTGAAGTTAGAGCCGAAGTCCATATTACGTTTAACTAATTCGTGAACGCGCAGGTTACAGAACGGACAAGTGGCAAATCGGAAAAATGAGATCAAATATTTTTTCCCGATAAGTTTGCTCGTGTCAAATTCGCCACCGTCAATTGATGGAAGTATTATAGGAATTGCCGTTTCGTGTTTGTTCATAATTAAAATCTTTATTTGCAATATAACACAATAATTTGAATTGAATTGGAGCGCTCCCTACAATTACCGGCGAATTAATTATGACGGAAATCATCAAAATAACAAGCCCGGTTTGCAATTCTGAGATAATAGAATGTTTACGCTTGGCGCAGATGCGGGTTAAACAACACAAGGCGAAGGTTTTTTTGTTAATTTTATTTGATTTATTTTTACGAAACGGTAAATGAAAAACAAAAAAAAGTAGAACAATGAACGCAGACATGCCGATTGAGCAATTCAAGGCAATTGCACATAAAATGGTAGATGAAATATCGGATTATCTCTGTAAAATAGAGGACTATCCCGTTCTACCCAAAATAAAACCAGGCGATATCAAAGAGAAGCTTGCCGATTCCGCGCCGGCAAAAGGCGATGGTTTAGTGAATATCTTTGATGAAATCGATAAAATAATTATGCCCGGCGTTACGCATTGGAATCATCCCTCCTTTCATGCGTACTTCAATTCCACGGCAAGCGGACCGGGAATATTAGCCGAAATGCTCAGCGCTGCGCTGAACATAAACGGAATGCTTTGGAAAACGTGCCCCGCTTCGGCGGAACTTGAAGAAACCGTTTTAATCTGGCTCCGCAAAGCGCTCGGTTTGCCGGAAAAATTTTTCGGAGTGATCTATGATACCGCTTCAGTAAGCACAATGCACGCTTTAGCCGCCGCGCGGGAAAGTAAGAACGAACTGCGGATCCGGGAAAAGGGAATGACCGGACGGAATGATTTGCCGAAACTCAGAATTTATTGTTCCGAACACGCGCATTCGTCAATAGATAAAGCCGCGCTCACCCTGGGCTTTGGGTTGGATGGTATAAAAAAGATTTCCGTTGACGAAAATTTCAGAATGATTCCGGAACAGTTAAGCGAAGCCATAAAAGAGGATAAGCAAAAAGGGGCGCTTCCGCTTTGCGTGGTTGCCACTGTCGGCACTACCTCAACAACAAGTATCGATCCAGTTGAAAAAATCGGCGGGATATGCAAAGAGGAAAATGTATGGCTGCATGTTGATGCGGCTCATGCGGGAAGCGCCGCAGTAGCGGATGAATTCAAATATTTATTCGACGGAGCCGAACTCGCCGACTCGATTGTTGTAAATCCACACAAATGGATGTTTATGCCGATTGATTTGAGCGTTCTTTATATTGCTCGTCCGGAAATTCTGAAACAGGCTTTTAGTCTCGTGCCCGAATATTTAAAGACAGCCGAAGACAGCGAAGTGATAAATTATATGGATTACGGAATTCAATTGGGCAGGAGGTTCCGCTCGCTGAAGTTGTGGTTCGTTTTTAAATATTTCGGAGCGGAGGGATTATCGGAAATTATCAAAGAGCATATCCGCTTGGGACGCAAGTTTGAACGCTGGATTGACGGTCATAATATTTTTGTTAAATCGGCTCCGGTTCCTTTAAGCACTGTTTGCTTTAGAGCCGAACCGCCCGGAATTACCGAGAGTTCTCTAAATGATTTTAACGAAAAATTAATGAACAAAATAAACGTAACGGGTAAAATATTTATTTCGCATACTGTGTTAAACGGCAAGTTTACCTTGCGGTTTGTTGTTTCCGGCATAAGGACCGAAGAACGCCACGTGAATATGGCGATGGAAGTAATTGATAT
>CAYNUJ010000261.1:0-3910 GCA_964400095.1 uncultured Melioribacteraceae bacterium | reverse complement strand
ACTAGTGTTAATTACTTTGAATTGACTCACAACCTTTTGTAAATTTTCAGTCAGATGAATAAGACTTCCCGCAGATTTTGCAATTTGGTCTATGCCGCTTGCCGATTCCTGCGCGACGTGATTAATGCCTTCAATATTTTTTGATATTTGTTCTGCGGTTGCGGATTGTTCCTCGCTTGCCGTTGCAACTTGAGTAATAACGTCCATCATCTTGGTAGAAGATTCCACTATTCTTACGATAGAATCGCCTGCTTTTGCCGCAAGTTTCTTTCCGTTGTCAACCTCTTCAACTCCTTGTTCTATGGAGCTTACCGTTTCCGCGGTTCTATTCTGAAGTTGATTTATCATTTCCGCTATTTCCTTAGTTGCGGAAGTTGTTCTTTCGGCAAGTTTTCTTACTTCGTCGGCTACCACTGCGAATCCCCGTCCCTGCTCGCCCGCTCGAGCGGCTTCAATTGCCGCGTTAAGCGCCAAAAGATTTGTTTGGTCGGCAATTTCATCAATTACTCGAATTATTTCCCCGATTTTTTTACTATCGTCGCCGAGAATTTTTACTGTATCGGATGCTCTAATAACTACTTCAGCTATTCTTTCCATTCCGGTTATAGAAGCGTTAACAATCTCGCCTCCGTTCTTCGCCAACACTCCGGATTCAGTGGCAGTTTCTGCAGCCACCGTAGTATTTTGATTAGTTTCTACAATTGTAGCGCTCATCTCCTCCATCGCCGTAGCGATTTCCTCCGTTTGTGAACTTTGTTCCTGCGCCCCGGCAGTCATAACTTCCGCGCTCGAAGATATCTGTGCAGCCGAACTTGCTGTAACTTCAACAGCCTTTGCCACTTGGATTGTCATATCTCTTATATTTTCAACCGCTTTGTTAAATCCGTTGTAAAGTTTGCCGATGTCGTCTTCTTCATTTTCGGGAACGACATGAACAGTCAGGTCCCCCGATGCAAATCGTTCCAGTTCAATTAGCAAATTTGAAGTCGCTCTTGATAAATAATCATTCTTTTCTCTCATATCTTCGAGAATTTCCTCATCCCTTTTCTTCGCTTCTTTCCTTTGCATTTCAAGTTTTGCTTTGCCGTCAAATATGTTTGTCATCATTTCTTTTATTGAACTTCCGAGAACTCCAATTTCATCGACGGAATGAACTTCAACTTTAACGTCTTCATCTCCATTTTTGAACAATTCGATTGACGATAATAATGATCCCAACGGAGAAACAATTAATTTTTTTGATATGAACCATGATAAAATTATGAAAAGTATAAGTCCGCCTATAAAAGCGAAACCAATCTGAAACTGCAGGTTTGAGCTAAATGCGTTCATACTCTTATTTATCGCCTCTATTTCTAATGAGCCGATTTGCGTATCGTCGTTTAAGATTTTAAATGAATAAACTGTTTTTTCAAATAAATCATCGCCGCCGCCGTTCGCGCCGTTTTTGCTCTTATCTGATTTATTCTCTTCGTTAACTCGATTTCCGTCGGAATCTTTAAATACAACGTCCACAACATCTTCATCTTTTGATATTTGAAACGCAAAATCGTTTAGAAGCGAGAAGTTGAAATTACTCATCGGATCGCCGCTTGCCGCCGCAATGGCAGCGCCCAATTTTTCGAATTTTGAATTCTGAATTACAGATAAATTTTTTGTTAATACATTCGATTGAACCAGAAGCGTAATAAGCATTAATAACAGCATCCCGATCAGATAAACCGAGAGCAATTTAAGGATTAAGGACTTTTTTATTTTATTTTTAATTGTGTTCATGATATCACTTCTTTGTTTGCTTAAAAAACAATAAGCATTTTAAGCCGTTTCAATCATTTATTGATCGGAAACGGCTTTTAAATTATTTGAAATAAGCTTTAACTCCGCCTTTGAGAAAATAATAATTGTTGTAGTTGTTTTCTTTCAAATAGTACTGCAGCCACTTAACTTGTTTTCCGACGGCGTCGAAAATATAAAGCGTTTTTCCTACGGCTTTATTCTTAAAATATTTTTGTTTAAGTAATTTCGCGAATTTATCCATTGATGATTCGAGTATTTTTTTGCTGAAATGGGGAGTTTTTTCCCTTTGAGCCGGGTCGCGAACGTCAATCAGCATTGCATTATCGGCGCCGCTTTGTTTTTCAAATTCCGCTTTATCCAAAAGTTTAGCTTTAAATTCTTCTTTACTTATTAGTTTCGATTTGTCTTTTAATATTTTCCCCAGAAGGTAAGTTAAGGAAGGATTTGCTTTTGCCCATTCAAAAATTCCGGCGTCATAAGCAAACACATTGTTATAGCCTAATTTTAAAGCTTCGAGAGTGGCTTTAAAACTCTTTTTGCACATACCGCCGTTGCAGTAAAAAGCTATTTTCGCGTTTTTATCTCCGTGAGTAAGTTCCTCTAATTTTTTATCGAAACTTACGTGTCCTATTTTATTGTTCACGGCGCCCTTAATATGAATGACGTCATATTCAACTGCGTTGCGAGCGTCAACCACCAGCAAGGACTTCCCTAATTCTTTTGCTAATTCTTCAGTTGAAATAGTTTTTACATTTGGATATTTATCCCGCAGAGGAAAATTTTGAGCTTTAAGAATAGGAGTGAAATAGCAGATAGCTATCACAATGAGGAGAATTGGTTTTGCAAAACGGATTGATATTAAACTTTTTTTCATCACTTTTACCTATTAATTGTTATTTGTAATAATTGTCGAATATACCGATAATTAGTTTAGCGCTAATTTATTGTTTCCTCTATTATCCTTATGGGTTCGGTTCTCTCGAGATATTCGGGTTTAATCCGCTTGTTTTAATATAGGCAGTTCAACGGTAAATGTTGTTCCTTTATTAACTTTGCTTTCAACGTAAATTTCGCCTCCTAATAGACCTACTAATCTCTTGGTAATGGATAATCCTAATCCGGCGCCTTCATAATGCCGGTTATAACCTTCGCTCGCTTGACGGAATTCGTTCCATATTATATCCGTTTTATCCGCGGATATGCCGATTCCCGTATCTCGGACTTTTATTATTAATAGCTCCTTTTTATTTTTTTTCTCTATTCCGGATAGAATATCAATACGTCCTTTTTTTGTGTATTTAACCGCGTTGCTTATCAAATTATTTAATATATCCCCTAGCAACTTTTCATCTACTCTCATTTCCAATTTATTGAATTGGATGTTAACATTTAATGCAAGATTTTTTTCCTGAGCGGATTTAATAAATAAACTAACTCGTTCCGAGATAATGCGGCGAATTTCTTTTACTTCAAAGTTCTCGGTAATTTCACCCGATTCTATTTTTGAAAACTCAAGTATTTCGGTCAATGTATTTTTTAATCTGTTTGCCGAATCAATAATTCCTTCAGCAAGTTTTACAGCATGAGGTTCTTTAACGATGTCAATAAGAATTTCAGAAAGCCCTATAATTCCAACAAAAGGCGTTCTAAGTTCGTGACTCATATGTGCCAAAAAGTTTGTTTTAAGCCGGTTCATTTCTTCGGCTTTCTCTTTGGCGGTTCTTAGTTCTTCTTCGGCTTTAATTTGGTCGGTGATATCTTTCGAATTATTAACAAAGTTTATAATGTTTTCCTTATCGTCTTTTAGCGGAGTTATAGTTGTTTGAGAATAATATAATTCGCCATTCTTTTTCTTATTGATTATTACTCCCCGGTATGTTTTCCCGGAAAGTATTGTATCCCAAAGTTTTTTATAAAATTCATCTTCATGCTTTCCGGATTTTATAATTCTTGGAGTCCTGCCGATTACTTCCTCTTTAGAATATCCCGTTAAATCGTAAAAAGACTGATTGGCATATTCAATCGCTCCATCAGGATTAGTAATTATTATGCTGTCTGAAGCTTTTTTAACAGCCATTGTAATCTTCTTTAAAGATTCTTCCGCCTTTTTCTG
>CAYNUJ010000260.1:0-3913 GCA_964400095.1 uncultured Melioribacteraceae bacterium | reverse complement strand
TTTTTAATTGAACCAATGACGAATGACCGTTGACCGACGCCGGTATGGCATACATAATTGTTGTTGTCGGATTGAACGGATTCGGATAGTTCTGAGAGAGAGCGAAATTATTCAAATAATTTTCTCTGTCTCTTTTTATACTTGTAATAACGGGATCTGTACTTAAAATCACTCCGTCGTAGCCGGCAATCCATATTTCATTTTTATAGAATGCCAACGCTGTCAATCGCTTGTTTGTAGGCGAAATTAAAGTCGTCCAGTTTTCGCCGGTATCGGACGAATAAAGCATCTGTCCGTTGTATCCGATAGCCCAAATACTATTTCCAATTATTTTAATATCATGAATCGGAGTATCCGCAAAATATTTTACTTCCCAATTATTCCCGCCGTCCGTAGTTTTAAAGATACTCTCGCCCGCACAGAATCCTGTTAATGAATCTTTGAAATCGATTGCGTTCAAATGCTCGTCGGTAAAAGGAAAAAGCTCGCTCCAGTTTTCACCTGAATTGACTGATTTGAATACGGTTCCCGATTCCCCGCAAATATAGATTGTACTTTCGTCCGGGAACGAAATATCTAATAAAGCTTTTTCCGTGTTCACATCCTTGTAATTCCAAGATTCACCGCCGTCGGAAGTATGAAGAAGTTTTCCGTCCGTACCGCAAGCCCATCCCGTTTGCGGCGTGTAAAAATTAACCGAGTACAAATGTATATTTGTGTCCGGCTGCTGTTCAATCCAATTCAATCCCCCGTCAGATGTTTTCAATATTCTGTTGCCCACTACCCAGCCATTTAGCGAGTCGGTGAAATATATGTTTTCTAAAACAATTTTATCAAACTTGCCCGCTGTTTCCCAATCGCTGCCTTTATTTTTTGTTCTAAGCACATAAGAGCTCCACTTGGGATTGTAAGTATTTTTAGGCGAATGCTGTCCGACAATCCAGCCGGTGTTATCGTCGGGAAAGTGAATTCCTTTAAAGTTATACGGTATATTTCTTGATATTTTTCGCCAGAGAGTATCTCCGGGAGATTGATAAATTATTCCGTTATTGCCGGCGGCTATCCAAGCCCCGCCGGTTTGCACAAAAATTGAATTAAAACGCTGTTCGCTTTCCGCGCCGTATTGATGCCAATTTATTCCGCCGTCGGTAGTAGAATATATCTTTCCCAATCCCGTTCCGTAACCGGTTAAGCTATCTAAAAAGGAAATATTATCAATCGCCGCTTGCTCCGGCGAAATAATTTCAACATCCCGCCAGCTTTCGCCTCCGTCGGTCGTTCTTAAGAAATGATTATAAACATTAAATGTAGCAAAACCGTTTAAACTGTCCGTAAAAACCATATCTCTATAGGTTAGATAATCGTCGTTAATAACGCGCCAAGTTCTTCCGGCGTCTGTAGTTCTAAATATCTTGGACCTTTCGGTAAAAAAATCTCCTCCGTTATGAACAGCTAAACACCATCCTTTGTTTTTATCGGCAAAGTGAATTCTTATTATTTTATATCCCTTCTCAAGCGAATCCCTCCGCCAAGTAACCCCCGCGTCGGTTGTATTGTATAATATTCCTTCGGAATCGCCAACCCATCGGTTTAAATTATTCGCAAAATAAACAGATAATAGATCGTTGTTTGTTCCTATGTTTACCGAAGTTCGATTTTCGCTGTCAAAATTATATGTAAGAGCCGTTCCACCGTTGCCTACAATAAAAACAGTATGGCTGTTCGGAAAATAAGCTTGATTGAAATTCGTCTGAATATTATCGATATTCGTTTTCACGGACCAAGATTTGCCGTTATCGAAGGAATAAATTATTGTTGCATAATCGCCTACTATAAAAATGGAATCTCCGAAAGTTCGAACGTCATTTAATGAATTCCCCTGCGGATACGGATTCTGCCAGTTAATATCCCGCTGTGAATAAAGGACAGATAACCAGCTAAATAGTAAACAAATTGTAAATTTTAGCGACATATTAGACTCGACTATATATATTATTTCAAAATTAGCATTTTCTTATTAATAGATGAATTTCCCGTCAGCAGACGATAAACATAAAATCCGGAAGCCAGATTTTCCGAATTGATAACAATCTTGTGGTAACCCGAAGACTCAAATCCTTTGTCAATTTTAATGACCATTCGCCCGAGAACATCGTAAATCATAAATTTCACATCATCGCTTTCGGGTAGAAAATAATTAATATTTGTATAACCGTTAAACGGATTCGGATAATTTTGAGATAGAAAAAGATCATCTTCTATTTTAGAATTGCGTTTATTTCTCGAAGAAAACAAACTGTCATAAAATGATTTCACAAATTCAGCCTTTCTCTTCAATTGCCGGACGCTCAACAATCTATCTTCTCCTTGAGCCATAATTACGGAAAAGACAACTTGCTGAGTATCGCCGGGTGAGAGAGTAAATCCGCCCGAGTTAACGAGCATTCTTCTTTCATAAGGGAAAGCGCCTCCGAGCCAGCCGTCGCCTTCGTACCAGCCGAAATCGTTCACAGGATCTCCGGAAAGACCGAATATTGTTTCCCCGCCCGTAATTGGATTTACAAGAGGAGTTCCATTAATTGTATTTAGTCCTCTCATATTGTTATACAATTCTTCCGTCGTTCCGGCGTCCATAATCCCGTAAACCCAGTGTTTTATAAGGGGTCCGAAAGAGGTCATCCCCAAATTTCTGTATCCCGGAACCGGATATCCTTCTATACGCGCTGTATCGGTAATATCCCCCTCAACTACCGGACCTTCGAGAAGTTGATAACCTATTGCCGGAGGTATATTATAAATTACGTCGTCTTCCGTTCCGTTGTATCCGATACCTAAGTTAAGCGTAGTATCGCATCCTACAAAATCATTAAACCCATCCCCTAAATCAAAATCCGACCATAAACTGAAAGTGCAATTTTCAATTGTTTTATCGCCTTTATTAATTATTTTGTATTTCTTAAAAATCACATCTTTAAGCGTATCAATATTTTCAAACGCATAAAGAGTGTATTGTATTTCAAGACCCAATCCTTTTGAACCCAAGGAGGAATAAACTTTCAACGAATCAAGATCGTTAGCCGCGAACCAGGCTACTTCGTCTCCGAGGAATTCCGGTTCGTCGATTCCTCTGTCGAATATTCCGTTATGGTTAACGTCGATAAAAGGCGCGCCGAGATTACCGGGCCAGTTTTTATAATCCAATTCGTATCTCATTTTTTCGGGTCCCGGCGGAAGTGATTCCCAATTTTTTTTAATTTTCCAAATTTTAAATTTTGGATCAGCCGGATTGGAATAACTGCCGTCCTTTTGTATTACTCCCGGAATCATTCCCGAATTCCATTGAACTCCGCTCAATCCAAGCTCTCCGTCGGTAAATCCGCCTACTAAAAAGCCTTCGTGAAAAACCGCGCTTTTCGAAGCGTTTTTTCCTCCGGGCCATAACAATCCGCAGCAATCGTAGTAGGGCTGTACGGCGAATGTCCCGTCGTTTCGAAAATAATATTTTATTTCATTTGTAACTAACGAATCGTAAATTATTTTATATAATGTAAATCTTCCCGACGTATCGCCGATAACCGGATTTGTTTTAAGAGTTATCCTGATAAAACAACTATCGGAATTGATTTCCGGAGGGTACCATTTGACATGATAAGAATTCCCGCCTCCCCATGCGCCTCCCCAACTAATATCTTTCCAATCGGTTTTGTTATCCGCGGAATACTGTATATCAACAGATTCTATCCAAGGACCGTTATAATCAATAATATAATTGGGCGATGAACTGACAAGTTCCCCCGATTTAGGTTTATTTATTTTTATAGAAGATTGAGGAATTACACTGTTTTGAAGTAAACATAAAAAAATAATTAAATAGTAAATTCTTTTCATTTTCACATCCCAGGGTTTTCCAAAT
>CAYNUJ010000259.1:0-3915 GCA_964400095.1 uncultured Melioribacteraceae bacterium | reverse complement strand
CAATAGCTTTTTTCTTATCTTTCATCGTTTTCATTTTTGCGTATTTCGAACCCGGTCCGTGACATGTTTCGCATTGAACGCCGTCTTCAATTTTAAATTTCTTTCCTAAAAGTTTTGCGTTCACGTTATACTGCGGCGCATGGCACTTTAAACAGTTGTCATTTTCAATAGCTTTTTTCTTGTCTTTTTTCATCGAAATTTCATCGGCTTCTTTCGTTTTCAATGTTTCGTAAGCTTTTGAATGTTTTGAGGCTTGCCAAATAACGTATTGCTTACCGGCTTTTTTAGATTTGTGGCATGTTTTACATTTTTTCGTTCCAATGTAGGAGTTTTCTTGCGCGAAGACAGAACTAATCATTACAATAAAAATAATGGCTGTTAATAACTTGAATAACCTCATATTTCCTCCATCTCAAATAATGTTAGTAAAAGTATCTTAATATCCTAAAACTACATCATAGTTTACTGATTGTCAATATTAGCTGTTCTATTTTTTAATTTTATTTTCCAATAGTTTTATACTGTAATGATTTTATTAATTATTTACGCTAATTTATTTGGGTAGAAACATCCTCTTATTTATTTTTGCATAATAATTTTAAGGAGAATTTGATGACAACATTAGCCTCTTCCAAAGTAGAACCGGCTGACGATAGTACGATTGAAAAGCAAATATATTCAATAGTTGACAGATACAAAGAATTTTTACCGGTTGACAATGACAGATACAGATTAGCTTACACTTTGGTTAAGTTTATTAACGGAGAGGGAGACGCGCCGGAAGTTGCCGTTAAAACAAATAAATTAACTTTTAACGGAATTACGGCAAAAGAATTAGCCGAAAAATTAACCGAAGATTTACAAAGCGTAAAAAATCCAAACGATTAATCGGTACGCTGTTTTAGAATTTCATAAAGCATTACTCCGGCGCTGACCGAAACATTCAGGCTTTGAACTTTCCCTTTCATCGGAATGGTAACGAGGAAGTCGCATTTATTCTCGATAGACGGACGTATTCCTTTGCCTTCATTGCCGAGTATTACAGCTACCGGCATATTATAATTTACTTCCGAATAATTTCTGTCGCCCTTCAGCGAGGCGCCGACAATCCAGAACCCCTCTTTTTTAAGAATATCGATAAAAGTAGAAAGTTTATTCACCCTGCAGATTTTCAGATGATTAACAGCTCCGGCTGAAGTTTTTTCCACTACATCAGTAAACGAAGCGCTGTGATGCATGGTTGTAATCACGGCGTTCACTCCGGCGGCGTCTGCGGTTCTTAGAATAGCCCCTAAATTATGCGGGTCTTGAATTGAATCCAGCAGAAGCGCCACGGGATTTTTTATTGTCGAAAGAGAGCTTAAAATTTCCTCGACGGAATAAAATTTCAAATCCGAGCCGACCGCAATTACGCCTTGACTATTGGCGCCCTTTTCAATTTCCTTGAATTTATGAGGAGACATTCTGTTTATTTTAACGTTCCTTTTTTTTGCCGCGACAATAATTGCGTCAATAATTTTACCGTGCAGATTGAGCGCAACATAAAGCTGTTCGATGGGAATATCCTGATTTAACGCTTCGAGAACGGGTTTTCTTCCGATGATTCTTTTCACGGTAATTCCGGCTAATTAAAATTGAAGTTGGGGAATTTCTGTCAGAGGAATTTCCCGCTGTTCGCCGTCGGACATATTTTTCATAACACATTTTCCGTTTGCGAACTCTTCTCCCCCTATCATCAAAACGATCTTAGCGCTTAATCTGTTGGCTTCGCGCATCTGAGCCTTAACGCTTCTGTTCAGGTAATCCAATTCAACTTTTGTCCCTTTTCGTCTTAAAGTCAAAGCTATTTTGTAAGCCTCGGCGGATAAATTTTTATCGAGCCGGACAACATAAACTTGAATATTATCTTCATCAATTTGGAGAGCGCCTTCATTTTCGCAAGCGAGCAGAATTCTTTCGATTCCGGCTGCAAAACCAACTCCAGGCGCAGCGTTTCCGCCGAGTTGTTCAATCAAAAGATCGTATCTGCCCCCGCCGCATAAAGCGCTCTGCGCCCCGACGGATCCGCTTACAATCTCGAATGTTGTGTTTGTGTAATAATCCAATCCTCGTACTAATTTCGGGTCAGTCTCGTAAATAATTCCTGCGGAGTCGAGTAATTTTTTCACCTCTTCGAAATGAGCGAAACTCTCTTGGTCGAGGTGGTCAATCAGCAGCGGAGCGTTTTCCATTATTTCATCGTCGGCTTCCTCTTTGCTGTCGAATATTCTGAGTATATTTGTTTCAAATCTTTTCCGGCTCTCCTCCGAGAGTTTATTTAATGATGGTTTTAAATAATCTCTTAAAATCGACTTGTATTTTTCTCTCGATTCGGGGACTCCGAGGGAATTAATTTTAACGGTTAAATTTTTTAATCCTAAATTTTTGAGAATATCGTTCGCAAGAATTATCATTTCCGCGTCCAACGTAGGTTCGCCGCTGCCAATGGCTTCCGCGCCGAATTGATGAAACTGTCTGAACCTTCCGGCTTGCGGTCTTTCCTGCCGGAACATTGGAGAAATGTAGTAGAGTTTATTTAAATTATTTTTCTTTCCGAGAGAGTGTTCGATAAAAGCGCGAACGACAGCCGCGGTCATTTCCGGTTTCAGCGTCAAACTTGTATCGCTTCTATCCTTAAAAGTGTACATTTCCTTCGAAACGATATCCGTAGCTTCGCCTATTCCCCGCGAAAAGAGACGAGTTTCTTCGAATACCGGAGTTCTTATTTCGCTGTATCTGAACGAACCCATGACCGAATGCACTAATTCCTCAAGACGCCTCCACTTTCTGATATCTGGACTTAAAATATCTTTCGTTCCGGTAATTGCTTTAATCATAGTAACCACACAATATTAAATGGAATCAAAATTTTTCTCTTCTTCGCAGAATATTTTCAGAATATCCTCTTTGGTTTCCGCTTCAATCAAAGCTTTGCGGAATTCATCTTTATTCATCATACGCGAAACGCGGCTGAGGAGTCTGATGTGAGGCGCCACTTGATTTTCCTTGGCTGCTAAAAGAACAACTAAACTCACAGGCTGACCGTCGAGGGATTCGAAATTAACCGGCTCTTTCGCCCGACCGAATGCAATCAGTACGTCCCGTACCGCGTTGGTTTTAGCGTGCGGAACGGCAAAGCCTTTGCCTACTCCGGTGGACATAATTTTTTCTCTGTCGATAACCGCTTTACGGAATGATTCTAATTTTATTACTCTATCGTTGCCTTCAAATAAATCAATCAATTCATGAATAACGCCGTTTTTATCGTTGGAATTTAAATTTAGAATTATTGTATCTAAAGTTAAAAGATCGCAAATCTTCATTTTCACCCGTCATAATTTTTAAAATATCGAATGGTTAAAATAATGAAGGATAGAGTTTATAGCAATTTAAAGTTTAGCGAATAATTCGACAGATCGCCCGCAATAGGCGGGTAAATTCCGCTCGCGATGACATGTATTGCTTTTTGGGGTGTGTAGATGACCGAGACTTCATTGGCGGTCAATCATATCGAATACAGTATTAAATCGTTTTCTGTATGACTAGGCGGTCGTCCAAATGATCCATTCGCGCAGCTCGCTGAGTCCTTCGGACGTTCTGTGAACATCCATTCATTCAGCCATCCCAAAATCATTACTTTCAACCGGCTTAATTTTCAATTCTCCATTCTCAATTATTTTAGCAATACCATCTTCCTACTCGCCGAAAACTCATTCGCCGATATTCTGTATATATACACTCCGCTCGATAGTTGAGACGCGTCGAAACTAATCTCGTACCTTCCCTTCTGTTTGAAGCCGTTCACAAGCGTTTTTACTTCTCTGCCCAACAAATCGTAAACGATAAGTTTTACCTTTCCGTTTTGGGGTAATTCAT
>CAYNUJ010000258.1:0-3931 GCA_964400095.1 uncultured Melioribacteraceae bacterium | reverse complement strand
ATAATTAATCATATGCAAACTTTTATTGTAAATATACATATTTCTTTGCATATATTCAAGCTTTTTTTCCCCTATCTCCTTTTATTTCAATAACTTATTGCCTTTTGAGGATACCCTACTTAGTTTTGAATATTATTTTAGTATTTACATTAAAATGGATTTACGCTCCAACAAGCGTAAACAATTGAGCTTTCCATTCGCGTAACTTGTCCCGATGTTTTTTATCGGGATTCGCGGCGAAAGAAGATACGAATTCTCACGAATAAAAATCTATCGCTTCCCTCGATACTAAAAATATCAGGTTTGGAACACTCTATTTCATAATAACTAAAATTATTATTCTGTGTGGGAAACCGTAAGCACATTAGGGCTTTTTCTAATAGAATTTATCATCTCTTCCGGCGCGGTATTCCCGAGCGCCATTGTACACGACGCTACGTAACCCCCGTCGAAAATAACATTTTCAACCTCTTCAACGTTTATATCTCCCTGCCTGATTACTTCCAGTATAGACGCTAACACGCCGGGTCTGTCGTAATGCTTTACAACCAGTTGAAATTTATTATTATTTACTTCCGATCTGTTGACCCAGTTATTAATTTTTCCGAATTTCACAAAATTCTCAATTATATTTACAACTTCCTGAGCTACGGCGTCCTGCGCCTGCTGAGTTGACGCTCCGATATGGTGAGTCACATAAATACCGTCAACCGTCATTAATTTTGAGTTTACGTCTCCCTTTTTATATTCGGGTTCGTCGGCAAATACATCGAGTCCCGCGCTAATTCCTTTGGTTTGTACGGCTTCGATAAGAGCCTCTTCGTTTACTATCCCGGGTCGCGAAGTATTAATAAATATTGAGCCGTCTTTCATAAGTGAAAACATTTCTTTATCAAATAAATTATTTGTTTGAGAGTTAAGCGGAAGGTGCAAAGATACTACATCGGCGATGGGTAATACTTGTTTTAAATCTGTTATTTCGAGATACTCAATATCGGCGGGTTTTGATACGTTTGTTTTTCCGTAAACGGTCATACCCATTGCATGCGCTCTTATAGCGACTTCTCTGCCGATATTACCCAGACCAATAACCGCAATTGCTTTGCCGAATAAACCTTTCGCTTTTGAATATCCGGCTTTATTCCAAGCGCCGTTTCTAAAATCGATCACATTATCGGCAATTTTTCTGTCGAGCGCTATCATCAAGCCGATAGCTAACTCAGCCACCGCAATGGCGTTTTTCCCGGGACAATTTGCAACGTAAATTCCCTTTTTGTTTGCCGAGGAAATATCAATGTTATTATATCCAGCGCCGGCTCTGATAATTAAATTTAATCTTTGCGCGTTAGTAATGGTTTTTTCGTTAACCACAGTTGACCTTACTACAAGAATATCAACGTCTTTGGCGGCATCGGATAAATCGTTTTCGCCTAAACCGGGTTCAAAAATTACGTCTAAATTTACACTCTTCATTGCCTCGATGTACTTATCCGGCAATTTATCGGCAACAAGAACACGCTTTTTCATATCATCCTCACTAATAAATTATTTTCTCAACATCGGAATATTAATATTAAATTTATCGGCATTTTCAATTGCCTTTTCATATCCTGCGTCGGCGTGGCGCGCAATTCCGAGTCCGGGATCGTATGTTAGTACCCTTTCAATCCTTTCTGCGGCTTCCGGTGTACCGTCGGCAACTATTACCATTCCGGCGTGAATGGATTTTCCTATTCCTACTCCGCCGCCGTGATGCACCGAAACCCAACTGGCTCCCCCGATAGCATTCAATAGAGCATTAAGAATAGGCCAATCGGCTATTGCGTCGCTGCCGTCTTTCATTCCTTCCGTTTCTCTATTCGGAGAAGCCACCGAACCGCAGTCGAGGTGGTCTCTTCCGATAACTATTGGCGCGGAAACTTTCCCTTCGGCAACAAGGTCGTTAAAAATTCTTCCCATCTTCGCTCTGTCGCCGTATCCCAGCCAGCAGATTCTAGAAGGGAGTCCCTGGAAATGAACTTTTTCTTGAGCTAATTTTATCCATCGCAATAAAGCTTTGTCTTCGGGAAAAGTTTCCATCACAGTTCTATCGGTTTCGTAAATATCGTTCGGGTCTCCCGATAGCGCCGCCCAGCGAAACGGTCCTTTCCCGTCGCAGAATAACGGACGAATATATTCAGGCACAAATCCCGGAATATCGAAAGCGTTTTCAACTCCGTTCTCTTTGGCTTCTCCTCGAATGTTATTTCCGTAATCGAATGTTACGGCTCCGCGTTTCTGAAATTCCAGCATTGCTTTAACATGAGTAACAATAGTTTCTTGAGATCTCCTGATATATTCATCGGGATTGGATGAGCGCAGTTCCATCGCTTCTTCGAGAGAAATGCCCATAGGAATATAACCGTTAAGCGTATCGTGCGCGGATGTTTGATCGGTTAAAATATCGGGGATTATATTCCTTTTAAGAATTTTTGGCAATACTTCGCCCGCGTTGCCTACAAGTCCAACAGAAAGAGCTTCGCCGTTTTCTTTTGCCGATTGAACTTTTTCGAGAGCTTCATCCAAATCATAAGTCATTACATCAATATAACCGGTGTCGATTCTTTTCTGAATCCTTGCTAGGTCAGCGTCAATTCCTAAAAATGCGGCTCCGTTCATTGTTGCCGCCAGCGGCTGCGCTCCGCCCATTCCGCCGATTCCTGCGGTTAACAGAAGTTTACCTTTCAAACTTCCGTTAAAATATTTATCCGCGCATGCCGCGAAAGTTTCGTAAGTTCCCTGCAGTATTCCCTGCGTTCCGATATATATCCAGCTTCCTGCGGTCATTTGACCGTACATAGTGAGTCCCAGCGCGTCCAAACGTCTGAATTCGTCCCAAGTAGCCCAATCGGGCACCAGCATAGCGTTGGAAATTATTACCCTCGGAGCGTTCTTATGGGTTCTGAAAACCGCAACCGGCTTACCGGATTGAACAATAAGCGTTTCATCGTTTTCCAAATTCTTAAGCGTTTCAATTATTGCGTTATAAGCGTCCCAATTTCTTGCGGCTTTTCCGGAGCCTCCGTAAATGATTAATTCTTCCGGATTTTCTGCAACATCGGGGTCCAAATTATTCATCAGCATTCTCATCGCCGCTTCTTGAATCCACCCCTTGCAATTTAAAGTCGTTCCGGTCGGCGCTTTAATATTATGCATTCCTTCCATCTTATTTACTCGCTAAATTTATTATCTAACAAATTTGAGTATTGTTTGAACATAGATTTCAACAGCCACTTTTTTATGAACCACGATTTCAACATCTGCTGTTCAATGTGTTTTGTGTTTTCCCTTAGCTGAAGAACCAATTTTGTTTTTTCTTCTTTTGTGAATTTTATTTTCCCATCGGTTGAATTCAACTTTTCGATAATAGAATTGAACGTTTTTATTTCTCTAAAATATTTGTTATCGCCTTCCAATTGATTTACAAATTGTTTGCAGAATGTAACTAAAATTTTTCTTTCGTTTTTATCAAATTCAAATTCATAATTTCTGAATAATTTTTTCGCCATAACTATCTCGTTTTAAGTGATAACAATTTTTCTCTAATTTTATTAAATCCGGGTTTAATTATTTTATAGATATATTCCAGCCTTTCACTGTATGGAATAAAAGCCGACTTCATCGCGTTGATATTCATCTTTTCGATATCATCAAGATTGATGTCCCAATATTTTGCCGCCGTGAAATATTCGTTTGTAAGAGTAGTATTGCTCATCAGGCGGTCGTCCGTATTTAAGAACACTCTGAACTTGGATTTGAAGAAAGGTATAAACGGATGCTTTCCAAGATCGCTAACCGCGCCCGTATGCAGATTGCTGAGCAGGCAAATTTCCAGCGGAATTCTCTTATCCAATACATATTGAGCCAATTCGCCTAATCCCAAAATTTCCCC
>CAYNUJ010000257.1:0-3935 GCA_964400095.1 uncultured Melioribacteraceae bacterium | reverse complement strand
CAATGTTACTCAAAATCGAGATATTTCGTCCCGCAAAGCGGGACTCAATATGACAGAGACTTCTAAATAATAATTTTAGGGCTGTTTTAACCGGCAGCCCATTTCTAATTCATAATAATTAGAGGGTTTTATGAAAAAGTCCATTCCGCTGACATTATTTCCGGCTATATTAATTTCATTTTTGTTTTTCAACGAATTCTTTCTTCCCGCCTTTTCGCCGCGTCAATCGGGGGCTTTGGAAGCCTTGCGGAATTGGACTTACGAAAGAACGTACCCGCACAAAGAATTTCCGAAAGAAAAATTTTTCAAAGCATTTGAAGCAAAGACAGCTTTGAGTAAATTGTCCGGAATAAATTTTACGAGCACATGGAAACCGATTGGTCCGCAAAATTTCGGCGGAAGAACTCTCTCGCTCGCGATCAATCCGGTAAATCCTAAAACGATATACGCCGGATCGGCAAGCGGCGGAATTTGGGTCAGCCATTCAGGCGGAGAAGGAACGCAGGCATGGCGGAGAATTCCGACCGGTTTTCCGGTACTTGGAGTTGGAGCGATCGCGATAGATTCTTCGGATACAAATACAATTTACATCGGAACCGGAGAGGTTTACAATTACGGAAAGACCGAAGGCGGCGTTGCGGTTAGAGAAACGCGCGGTTCTTACGGTATGGGGATTTTGAAAACCACCGACGCCGGAATAACTTGGAGTAAAAGTCTGGATTGGAGCTACGAAGATCAGCGCGGAGTGATGGTTCTGAAAATAAATCCCCAAAACCCGAATACAATTTACGCCGGAACTACCGAAGGAGTATTCCGCTCGTTTGATTCGGGGAAAAGCTGGAATCATATTCTCGATACTTTAATGACAACCGACATTATTATTAACTCCGCAGATACAAACAAAATAATTGCCGCGTGCGGAAATATGGGAAGCTCGGGCAACGGAATTTACAGAACTTCCGACGCTGGAACGAATTGGGAAAAACTTTCGAACGGTCTTCCTTCGGGATTTGGCGGTAAAATAATTTTTTCCACTATTCCCTCCGACAGCAATTTGATATACGCCAGCATAGGCAACGGATACTGGAGCGGAGCGGGAACCTGGTTGTGCAAAACAACCGATTTCGGAGATAGCTGGACTGTAGTCAGCACGGAAGATTACGCGACTTATCAAGGCTGGTTCGCCCATATTGTTGTGCTGAACAGAGATAATCCCAATACTCTTTTAACCGCCGGAGTGAATGTTTATAAATCCACCGACGGCGGAACCACATTGACTAAAAAATCAAATTGGGCGGCTTGGTATTTCGGGAAACCCCCCGTTGGAGGACCCGAAGGTCCGCCGACTTATTCCCACGCCGATCATCACGCTTATGCTGTTCATCCGACAGATCCGGACATTGTTTATTTCGGCAACGACGGAGGGATATTCAGAACCACCGATTTCGGCGAAACTTTTGAAGGATTAAACGGCGGCTACCAAACGCAGCAGTTTTATAACGGATTTGTCGCTTCTTTTACCGACACGAATTGGGCTTTGGGCGGTATGCAGGATAACGCGACTGCAATTTACGACGGAGATTTGGCATGGACGAGAGTCATTTGGGGCGACGGTTCCTGGGCGGCGATTGATCAATCCGATAACCGGACGATCTACGGCTCTTGGCAGAAAATGAAAATTCAAAAGTCAACCAATAGAGGCGCGAGCTGGAGTTATATCGCTCCACCCGGCGGAGGATTAGCATCGTTTGTCGGACCGTACGCGGCGGCTTACGATAACACAAATATTCTTTACGCGGCGAGAAGCGTCGTTTACAAATCATCAAACAAAGGAGATAGCTGGATCGCGACTAACGGAGGGGCGCAGTTGTCCAATAATCCTCCCATAGCAATCGACATCGCAAGAACAAATTCGGATTATGTTTATGTAGCAACCGCGCCGGTAAACAGCCGAGCGGGAATTTTCCGCACTAAAAACGGCGGCGCTAATTGGGACGACGTTACCGGTTCTCTGCCGGACAGATATCCGATGGATATTAGAGTCGCGCCTACAAGCGAGGAAATGGTTCTGGTTTGTTTTTCCGGATACGAAACTTCGCACGTGTTCAAAAGTTACGACGCGGGAGATAATTGGACGGATATTTCCGCCGGATTGCCGGACGTTCCGGTGAACGCCGTGGCAATTCATCCTTCGTCTTCCAATATTATTTTTGCCGGAACCGATCTCGGAGTATTTATGAGTACGGACGCCGGAGAAAATTGGTCTGATTTAAGCGACGGTCTTCCGGAGGCGGTAATTGTTAAATCCCTTCAAATAACGGAAAGCGATAACATTATGAAAGCCGCAACTCACGGCAGCGGCGTTTTTCAAATACAATTGCCGGATATTGCCTTGAGCGTTCGCGACGACGAAACGGTTGTATCTGATTTTCATTTATATCAAAACTATCCGAATCCGTTTAACCCAACGACCGTAATAAAATATTCAATTCCTTCGTTAGAGACGCAAAATTTTGCGTCTCAACATGTGAAATTAACCATTTACGATATTTTGGGACGTGAAATAACAACGCTCATAAATAAAAGACAATCGCCGGGAGATTATTCGGTAATTTTCGACGCAAAAGAATTGACAAGCGGAGTTTATTTTTATAGATTAACCGTCGGTTCAAATGTTAAATCAAAAAAGATGATTTTATTGAAATAGATTTGAAAACGAATTGTGAGACGTAATTTATTTATATTGCCGCTTTTTAAATTTATCGGCTTTCCGATGATGTTGTTTTTTACCGGAAACGTTCAGCCCCAAACAATTTCACAAGCAGAAAGCTGGGCATATCAGCTGCAGAATATTTCAATTGACGAAATTGTGGATAACTCGACGTTTGATCTGATTGTAATGGATTATTCCAATGACGGAACCGATGGGAATAAATTCACCGATGCGGAAATATCGCGAATTAATAATTCCGGTAAACTTGCGATATCTTACATCTCAATCGGCGAAGCGGAAAATTACCGCACATATTGGAATAATAACTGGGATGCGGATAACGACGGAATTCCGGATTCGGGCGCTCCCGATTGGCTGGGAAGCGAAAATCCGAATTGGAAAGGAAATTATAAAGTCAAATACTGGAATAACGAATGGAAGCAAATTATATTTTCATATATCGATACAATTTTAAGTCAGGGCTTCGAAGGAATTTATTGCGATATAATCGACGCTTATTATTACTGGGCGGAAGAAGTAGGCGCTAATCCTAATGCCGCAAAGGATATGATTACTTTTGTATCGGAAATTCGAGAACATGTTAATCAATTTAATCCTAATTTTCTTATTCTTCCGCAGAATGGAGAATATATAATTTGGGAAAACAGCGTTTCCGATTCAAGCAAAGAGCTTTATTTTCAATCGATTGACGCTATAGGAATAGAGGATGTTTTTTTCGACGGCGAATCCGACGAGAACAATTCTTTTAATCCGGATACGCTGCGGATGGAAGTATTAAATGAGTATCAAAGCAAAGGAAAGAAGGTTTTTTCTGTGGAGTATTTAACAAATTCCGATTTAATTGATATTTATATTTCGGAAGCTGCGGCGCATAATTATATTCCGTATCGAACCGTAAGAGCTTTAGATCAACTGTACGACGGTATTGTAACATCGGCGGATTTATTTGAGAACTCCGTAGTAAACGAATTTAAATTATACGCAAATTATCCGAATCCTTTTGGCGGAGCCATCCATTCGGACAATCCAACGACGGTAATTAAATATTCAATTCCAAATAACGCAGGTTCCGATTTAGCCCGCAGTCAGACAAGCAAATCGGGACGAAGCAATCCGCCAAATTTTAATTCTGATAAACAGATTAGCTCGGTTGCTCCGCGCCCTCGTAATGACGGGACTGTTAACGTAAAATTAACGGTTT
>CAYNUJ010000256.1:0-3969 GCA_964400095.1 uncultured Melioribacteraceae bacterium | reverse complement strand
GGTTAATTATTGAATTCCTTTCTATCAAATATTTCAAAATATGTATATTTGCACTTTACATTTTAAAAAATAGCGACGAAATAAAATGACGGAAATCCCAAAAGCATACGAACCGAATAAAGTTGAAGATAAATGGTATAAATACTGGTACGATAATAAATTATATCATTCAGAACCCGACGACACAAAAGAACCTTACACAATTGTAATTCCTCCGCCGAATATTACGGGAATACTTCATCTCGGGCATGTGCTTAACAATACAATTCAGGATATTTATATACGTTACAAAAGAATGAAAGGCTACAATGCCTGCTGGGTTCCCGGAACGGATCACGCGTCTATAGCCACCGAATCCAAAGTGGTAAAAGCTTTGCAAGAAAAAGGCGTTGAAAAAAATGATATCGGTCGCGAAGAATTTCTTAAACACTGTATGCAATGGAACGATAAATACGGCGGAATAATTATCAGTCAGTTAAAAAAACTCGGCGTTAGCTGCGACTGGGACCGGAATCGTTTTACGATGGATGATCACTACTACCGCAAGGTTATAGAAGCGTTTGTTAAGCTGTATAAAAAAGGATTAATCTACCGTGGTTACAGAATGGTTAATTGGGACCCGGCGTCAAAATCCGCTATCTCCGATGAGGAGGTGATTTATAAAACAGTTAACGGAAATCTTTGGTATATCAAATATCCGGTAATCGACTCCGATGAATATTTGGTCGTCGCAACAACTCGTCCGGAAACCATGCTGGGCGATACGGGTATAGCAGTCAATCCGAATGACGATAGATACAGTCATTTAATCGGCAAAAAAGTAAAGCTCCCAATTGTGGGGAGAGAAATTCCCATTTTTTCCGATGAATATGTCGATATGGATTTCGGAACCGGAGCGGTTAAAGTTACGCCGGCTCACGATATTAACGATTACGAAATGGGACAGCGGCATAAATTGGAAATAATAAACATTTTTAACGAAGATGCCGCCACAAACGAAAACGTTCCGGAAGAATTCCGAAATATGGACAGATACGATTGCCGGAAAGGCGTTGTGGAAAAATTAAAGGAAATCGGCGCGCTCGAAAAGATTGAGGATTACACTAACAAAATCGGTTACAGCGATAGAGGAAATGTGCCTATTGAACCTTACTTATCCGAGCAGTGGTTTATGAAAATGGAACAATTGGCAAAACCCGCTCTCGAAGTCGCATTCAAAGGAATGGTTAATTTTCATCCCGCTCATTGGCTTAAAACTTATGAACATTGGATGACCAATATCAGAGATTGGTGCATATCCCGTCAGCTTTGGTGGGGACATAGAATACCCGTTTGGTATAATAAAACATCCGAAGAAATTTATTGCGACACTGAACCGCCGGAAGATTTAGAAAACTGGCGTCAGGACGACGACGTGCTTGACACCTGGGCATCGAGCTGGCTTTGGGCGCAGGATGTTTTTACAAACGAGAAAGACCAAAAATATTACTACCCGACCGATCTGCTTGTTACCGGTCCGGATATAATTTTCTTTTGGGTCGCGCGTATGATAATGGCGGGCATGGAATTTATGAACGATATTCCTTTCAAAGACGTTTATTTTACTTCCATCATCCGCGACAATAAAGGACGAAAGATGAGCAAATCTCTCGGGAATTCCCCCGATCCTCTGGACGTAATCGACCAGTACGGCGCCGACGCGATGAGGTTTACTATTACGTATATCGCTCCGCTCGGGCAGGATGTTCTTTTCAGCGCCGATAAATGCGATTTGGGAAGAAACTTCGCCAACAAAATTTGGAACGCCGGCAGGTTCCTTCTTATGAACGCTGAAAATATTAAATTGGATTCGTCGCTTAAAACGAAGCATATTGATTTTGCCGATGAATGGATAATATCGAGGTTCAACCAAACAATCGAGCGTTTTGAAACCGCGCTCGATGAATTTGATATTACCGGAGCTTCTAAAATAATATACGGATATATCTGGAACGACTTCTGCGATTGGTACATTGAAATAATAAAGAACCGCTTTTATTCGGGCGATGACGAGGTTAAATCCGCGGCGCTCACCCGCGCGATAGGTCTATTCGAAGAAATGCTGAAATTGGTTCATCCGTTTATGCCTTTCATTTCCGAAGAACTTTGGCAGTTAGTCGCTCAAAGGAAAAACGGGGAAAGTATTTCCGTTGCGGATTTCCCCCGATATGAAAGCGGCTCCGTAAACACGGCTGCAGTAGAAAAAATGGATGTTGTTCAGGCGATTGTTGCCGCTATTCGTAATATACGCGGAGAGATGAATATTCCTCCTTCAAAAAAAGTCGATGTATTAATTAGAACCGGATCGCTTAATTCCGATCAAAAGGATTACATTAAATCTCTTTCCAGAGTGGAAAACCTAACCGCCGATGCGGACGCAGAAAAACCGAAAGCTTCGGCTTCGTCTGTTGTTAAAGGTATTGATGTATTTGTTCCCCTCGAAGGTTTGATAGACCTCAATGTGGAAAGAAACCGTCTCGATAAGGAATCCAACCGTCTGCAGGGACTTTTGAACGTCGTAACTAAAAAGCTCGAGAATAAAAATTTCGTTGACCGCGCTCCCGAAGACGTTGTTGAAAGAGAACGAAAAAAGAAAAGTGATTGGGAAAAAGCTCTGCGGAAAATTAATATCCTAAGAGCCGACCTGAATTGACCCGATAATCAAGCAAGTTAACGGTGTGATTTAAATCATACTTGATTTAAATTTCAAGAAATTTTGGATAATAAGAGTTAACTTGAAAAGATTATTAATAGGGTATATGAATAAGGCGGTAAACATATTTTACAATACTTCCGAAAAGCGGCTTCGCTCGGGTTGGAGGCTTATAATTCAATTCGGGCTTTTCCTCGGAGCGTACCTTCTGCCGATTGTTTTTCTCGATGGAATCCGCGATTCCTACTATAAAAATTTAGCCGATGAAATTTCCACGTTTCTGCTTGTTATTTTTTCTATTTGGATTGTAACAAAATTTATCGATAAGCGGAAGTTTTCCGATTTAGGATTCCATTTTAACGCGGATTGGTTTTTCAATTACTTTGAAGGCTTGATTATCGGAGCGGTAGTTTTCTTCTTCATTTTTCTGATTGAATTAAGTTTTAATTGGATAGAGGTTTACTCTTATGCATCGCTCGAAAATATTATGGGATTTATTTTAAAATTAGCGGGCAGATTATTCGGGTTTTTCTGCGTTGCCGTTATGGAAGAGACATTTTCCAGAGGTTATCAGTTGAAAAACTTAAGCGAAGGATTTTTCAGTAATGTTGCTTCAAAAAGAAAGGCGATTATCATCGCGTTAATCGTATCTTCGGTTTTCTTCGGAATTATGCACGCGGAGAATCCCAATATAACGTTATTAGGCGTGTTTAACCTTTCTTTAATCGGATTATTTTACGGATACGCTTACATTGCCACAGGTTCTTTGGCAATGGCAATTGGAATTCATACAACTTGGAATTTTGTCCAGGGAAATATTTTGGGCTATCAAGTGAGCGGAATGGATTCGGAAATAAGCGTTTTTCAAATAAATAATATTGGTCCCGCTTCAATAACCGGCGGAAGTTTCGGACCCGAAGGCGGAATAATAATAATAGCTGCAATCCTGTTCGGCGCGGTCATTCTCAATTTTACCATTTCCGGAAATCCGTTTAAATTTTCTATTCGCGAAAAAATTGCCGAATATTAAGCCCGATTTCAGTTCCAACATATCCAACCGAATTTCAAAAGCGAAATAGTCCGCAGCCTTCAAAAAAAATCCGTCAATAATCATTGTTTGTTTTTTAATGCGTAATACAATAATTATATTTGATTATTGTTATTAAAGGAATTATCAATTGAAAAAATGTACATGCGGAAACGATAAAAATTCAAAAGCAACGGTTCATAAATGCCATTATTCATCAATGGGATGGATACTGCTCTCGCTGGTAGGC
>CAYNUJ010000255.1:1764-3981 GCA_964400095.1 uncultured Melioribacteraceae bacterium | reverse complement strand
CCGGTATAGATAACGGTTTATTGCAGACAGGCGATGAGATTGGATTATTTGTTGGTGGAAAATGTGTTGGCGGCGGAGGTTTTACCGGTTCCTTCCCGTTTATTATTAAGGCTTACGGTACGGAAGGGGCGGTCACAGGTTTCAATAACGGCGATTCGTTAATAATCAAAATGTGGGATTTTGGGACTTACAGATATGCCGCAACAAAAGTAAGATATACTCTTGGAAGTAACATAATGAACGACGGCGCTTTTTCACGCGTTACGTTATCCGGAACAATTTATCAGCATGTCGATATTCCGGTTACAAAGAACAGATTTAATCTTGTTTCGACGCCGCTTATTCCGCGCCAACTGAATGCGGCAACCGTTTTTTCTTCAATCAGCGGTTTAAAAATAGTTTATAAAGACGACGGTTCGGCGTATATCCCCGAATATAATATTAATTCAATCGGCGACGTTGATATTACAAGTGGATATCATCTCTTTACAACCGACAGTATCGGGTCGTTCACAATTGAAGGACTCGAAGTTTTACCCGCCGATTACACAATAACGTTGTCTGCCAAAAGGTTTAATTCCATCGGTTACCTCTATTCCTCTCCTATGAGCGTTGAATATTCGTTTGCGGCTATTCAAAGCAATGTGGCTATTGTTCAGGACGACGACGGAAATGTATGGTTGCCCGCTCTCGGTATTAATACTATCGGTAATCTGAAACCTTTTAAAGGCTACCAAATTTATTTAACAAGTCAATCGAGCATAAATTTTGTCTATCCGGTTTATAAATCACCGCTGGCAAAAGATAAAGCTAACGGCATTATAGTTAGAGAAAAACCGGAATATTTCCAATTTGATGTAACTGGAATTCCATATAACATAATCGTTCTGAATGTGGATTGGAAGAAAACGCAATTAAGCGACGGCGACGAAATTGCGGTATTCGATAAAGATATCTGCGTAGGCGCAGTAAAAGTTAAAGAAGGCAGTCCATTAGTCGTCACCGCTTGGAAAGGCGATGAGAAGTTGAAAATGAACGGATTCAAAACAGGCGATCCGATTACTCTGAAGCTATTTAAAGCGGATGTAGGGAAAGAAATAGACCTGAATTATACTTTTACCTCCGATAACGAATCATTGTTTGAAGGCGCTCCTTTTTCCGGAGTGAATATATATATTGCGGATGGAGAAATACCAACCGAATATCTGCTGAGTCAGAATTATCCGAATCCGTTTAATCCTTCGACGGTAATATCTTACGCTATTCCCGAAGAAGTGAATGTTAATCTAAATGTTTACAATATTCTCGGCGAACTTGTTAAGACATTATTAAAGAATGAGAATCTTAAACAGGGAAGATACAAAACTGTTTGGAACGGTAAAGACGATTACGGCAATATGGTTAGTTCGGGAGTATATATAATCCAACTTCGAACCGCTAATTATAATCATTCAATCAAAGCAATATTGTTAAAGTAATTATGAAAAAATTACTTATGATATTTTTTATTTTGTGCGGCTATTCATTTTCACAGCCACATTTTCAACCCGTAGCTCCCACGGGATTGCCGTACATAGTTGTGGTTGACGGAGCGACGATTAACGGATTGGAAATTGCCGGCGGTTCCGAGATAGGGATTTTTGACGGCGATTTGTGCGTGGGAAGCGGAATATATAACGATTCTGCTTCAATTCCGATTACAACTTGGAAAGGCGCCTCCGATTACGGACTTGAAGGTTTTACCGATGGAGATACGATTATATTCAAAATATGGACTTTTTGGATGAATGACAGTATCGAGGTAGTTATGAATCCTGTATTCTCGCAAGGCGACGGCGCTTTCGGTTGGGGAACATATTCAATTTCAACATTAAGCAGAGTAATAACCGGAATAAACGATTTCCAGCAGAGCGCTGATGAAGCGAAACTTTTGGTATATCCTAATCCGTCGAACGGTCAAGTGAATATTATTTTAACGGGAGTTGATACATCCCAGCCGTTTTCCCTAAATATTTATTCGGTTACGGGAAAACTTATATACAGTTTTAATAAAATGGAGATGAATTTACCGGATGTCATATTGCGTTGGAATGGAATAAATCAATCCGGAATAAAAGTCTCTTCAGGTTTCTATATCATTCAATATTATAATAAAAGTGAAATAATTAATAAACCAATTATATACTTGAAATAAGTAGATGGTAAAATTATGAAAAA
>CAYNUJ010000255.1:0-1664 GCA_964400095.1 uncultured Melioribacteraceae bacterium | reverse complement strand
TAATTAATAAACCAATTATATACTTGAAATAAGTAGATGGTAAAATTATGAAAAAGTTGATTTTAATTTTAATATTAATGTTTTTCGGCAGAATTGCCGCGCAAGTTCATTTTACGCCGGTTGAGCCAACCGGTTTGCCGTATATTGTTATAATTGAGGAAACTACTCTTGACAATGTAGGTCTGAACGCAAACGACGAAATTGGGTTATTCGCAAATAATATCTGTGTTGGCGCTTATGTGGTTAAAACAAACAACGAAAAGAACGTTTCGATTACTTCATGGAAAGGAAGCGAGCAATTCGGACTAAGCGGATTTAAAGACACTGATTCGATAAAAGTTAAAGTTTGGATTAAAAGATACGATGAATGGCGGGAATTTACATTAAATCCGATTATCAAATTCGGCGACGGAACATTTGGCGTTGGAACTTATTCTATTATTAATCTCAGTGAAAAAATAAATTTTTATCCGAAGATAAATATTCCGAAAAATGAACTTATTTTTTCTCAGTTGGAAGTTGGTTCGTCAACTATAAAAAGTTTTACTATTTATAACATCGGGAATGCAAAATTAACATTAGGCGGTATCTCATCAAACAATAGTCAGTTTACAGTCCTTGCTCATGGTAATATTATTAATCCATCCGATTCAACAACGATTAATATCCGGTTCTCGCCGGTTGAAGCTAAGCAAATATTAGGCAGTTTGACTATTGGCAGCGACGACCCGGTAAAATCCAGTGTTAAATTATCGCTTATTGGACAAGGATTACCCAAAAACGGCGCGGTTATAAGCGTGGAACCCGGTTCCGTTGATTTTGGAAAAATAAAGATTGGAAATATAGTAGAGCAAAATATACAAGTCCAAAATACAGGAAATCTGGATTTAACCATAAGTACTTTTACAATCAGCAATAACAGATATTCTCTCGATAATTTCAATAGTATTATTATACCTCCGGGCAGGAGTCATACAATAAAAATTTATTTCCAGCCGGTACGAGAAGCTGTTGAGAATGGTGAACTGAAAATTTACAGCAACGCTTTAAATAATAATCAATTGACCGTCGGGATAAACGGCGAAGGCTATATCGGACATTTTAAATCTGTGCCTTCAACCGGTCTGCCGTATCAAATACTAATATCCGAAGTCGATATTGACAATCATAACTTAACGATAGGCGATGAAATCGGCATTTTTGACGACACTCTTTGCGTTGGCGCGGGGAGATACAATGGCAGTTACCCGGTAGTAGTGAACGCCTGGCAAAAGGATGACGGGAATAATTTAAAAGGATTTACGAACGGTGATTCAATTAAAATTAAAGTTTGGGGAACCACGTTTAATACACAAGCGGAATTAGAACCAAATGAAGTCTGGACAAAAGGCGGCGGATTTTTCGGGAGCAGTGAATACAGCGTAGTAAATCTGAGCATTATTAGTCATCTTGAACCAAAGATTGTAATTGATGCGTCAACGGTCGATTACGGCGGTGTAAGTATCGGGACGGTATCAAATAAACAGTTTATTGTTAAAAACGAGGGATTGACAACGCTTCATATATCAAGTTATAAAATTACGCTTAATGAGTTTTACGTCAGTCAATCCTATTCAGAAATACCTCCGAATTCTTCGAGAACATTTACAATCAATTTTGCTCCG
>CAYNUJ010000254.1:0-3986 GCA_964400095.1 uncultured Melioribacteraceae bacterium | reverse complement strand
AAACTTGGATTGGCGTAACTCTTTTTGTTGCAAACATTGTAAGATTTGCTCAACTACACAACTTCAATTTCTGACTTTCTGAGTAAACCCTAATTAGATCAATTATTCGCAGCTCAAAGAGTCCCGAGGAAATCCAGTTGGGAGAAATTAGGTCAATTTTTTCAATTATATTGTAAATATTATTCTGCAAAAGTTTCTTGACATAAAAAAATGATTGAAATACTAGGACATTCAAAGTTCCAACTGTTTTCCTGTTTTTAAATAGGAACGCAGATTTTTATGATAATTATGATTTGTTAAGATGTTTTTTTAATCATAAATAATCTTAAATAATCATAACCATCAGCGTTCCAGCTGTTTTTCAGCTTCTCCGTTAAATTTGGGCAAGCTTTATTACAAAAGAAACTAACGAAAGAAAAAGTTAGAAAAGAGAATTTAAGCTACAAACTCATAAATTAATCAAAACCAATTTTGATTAATTCTATTAAATTCAAACGAGTAAAAGCAATTTTGATTAACTTCAATTTTCCCACAAATTCTTTTCGTAAATTTGTTTTCATTAATCGGCATTTTTATAAAATGAAATTATTAATAGTTGAAGATGAAAAGGAATTAGCTCGCGCGATAATTGATTATCTTAATCAAGATAATTTTTTATGCGAAACAGCAAACACATTCGATGAAGCGATTGAAAAATTAAGTCTGTATGATTACGAATGCGCCGTTGTGGATGTGATGCTGCCGGACGGAAGCGGTCTTGAAATAGTAAAATATCTGAAAGAGAATCATTCGGATTTGGGAATTATTATCGCCTCCGCAAAAAATGCTCTCGATGATAAAATTAAAGGACTTGAATATGGCGCCGACGATTACATAACAAAGCCGTTTCATCTTTCAGAATTGAGCGCAAGAATTAAATCGATAATACGAAGAAGAAAATTTAACGGAGAGACTACGATTACCCTTGAGGAAATCAAAATATTTCCGGATAAACATGAAGTATTTGTTAAACAAAACAAACTTGATTTAACATCGAAAGAATACGACTTGCTGATGTATTTCATAAGCAATAAAAATAGAGTTTTGACTAAAGAAGCCATTGCCGAAAATTTGATAGGCGATCATGCGGATATGATGGATTCGTTTAGTTTTATTTATACTCATATTAAAAATCTACGCAAAAAAATTGTCAACGCCGGCGGCGGAGACAGAATATCGTCAATCTACTCAATCGGATATAAATTTCTAGCCTAATGAAATTACAAAAGAAAATAAATATTTACTTTATTTCCGTTTCCCTGATAGTGTTTTTAGTCAGCAGCGTCGTCTCTTTTTTTGTTATTAAAGATTTAGTAGTTGAAGAAGTTGACGAGACACTCGAAGCCGAAAAAAATAATTTAATAATTCATTTAGAAAAATATGGGCGCCCGGAGAAAATTTTAGAGAATAATTCCTATCGCTTGGAAATATTTCCCTATCGGAGAACGGAACATTACACGCAATTATTTAGCGACACGCTTCTTTATGTGAAGGAAGAAAGAGAGGGCGTTCCCTTCAGGCAGTTAAAAGCAATTCAAAATATAAAAGGAAAAACTTATCAAATTATTCTACGCCGTTCATTAATTGAACGCGACGACTTAATCGCCGGAATAAGCGTTCTTATCGTGAGTTTGTTTTTGTTGGTCATAATCAGTTTGAATTTAATAATTTATTTCGGTGGAAAAAAGTGGTGGAGTCCTTTTTATGATACTCTGAAAAAACTCGCTGATTTTAATATTAATCGGCAAAACAAAACTAAATTCAACGATTCCGAAATAGATGAATTTAATGAATTGAATAATACGCTTGAAAAAATGACGGATCAACTTGTTAAGGATTACCGCAATTTAAAAGAATTCAGCGAAAACGCTTCGCATGAGATGCAGACTCCTTTAGCAATAATCAGGTCAAAATTGGACGTAATGATTCAGGATAAATCTTTAACCGAAAAACAATTCGAGTCCATTCAAATACTCTACGATGCCGTCAACCGGTTAACTAAGCTCAATCATATGCTCAATTTATTAACAAAAATTGAAAACAAAGAATTTGAGGATAAAGAAGAAATTAATCTTTCACGGATGATTGAGAAGCAAATTAATAATCTTAATGAGTTTATTTCAATTAAATCTTTGCGAATTCAAAAAGAAATTGCTGAAAAGGTTGTCCTTATTATGAATCGTTTTATGGCGGAGTCTTTAATTTCGAATCTAATCTACAATGGAGTAAAACACAATATTAATAACGGCGAAATATCGGTTTTGTTAAATAGGGAAGAATTAATAATAAAAAATAGCGGCGAGCCTCCTAAAGGACCGACAAATGAATATTTTAAAAGATTCAAGAAGGGGAAACAGACATCGGATTCTTCCGGCTTAGGACTATCGATTGCAAAGAGTATCTGCGATGCCAATAAATTTGAAATTGATTACAGTTATATTGACAAACTGCATATTATTAGAGTAAAGTTCAGAAACAACGGGTAGTCATCTTAATTTTAACCAAACGGCAATATTCGCCACAATGCCGTCAATAGGCATATAAAGCGGACGGAAAAGAGGACCTCCGTAGTTTGGGACAACTATTTTTTCATATTTAGTCTGACGTTCGTCGAGAATGTTTTCAACGTTAAGAATAACCGAGAAATTCTTAAACATCTTTTCAAACATAGCGCCGAGCAGCCAATAGCTGGGAGTGTATGCGTCATTAGGTGAAAATCCAACTCCGATATACCTATGATCCGGTAAATATTGCTCCCCGGTATAGAACGCTTCCAAACCGGTTCGCCATTCTCCTTCTTCTTCGTAAGTAAGCGTAAGATTCAGTTTGTTTTTCGGTGTTGTTTCAAGCGGCGCAGTTTTATTGTGTACAGTTTCCATCACATCCGAGTATGAATAATCCGCAAAAAGTTCCAGTTCGTCCAAAGCGATATAAATGTTTGTGTCGAATCCTTTTGTAGAAAGGGAGGATATACTTTCGTATTGAGTTCGCGGCGTCGAGTAAAAATCTACAACGGGGGAAAGCGCATTTTTGACCTGACTGAAAAAAAAGGCTTGATTAATTTTTAATACAAATTCATCAATTACTAATTTGTATCCAATATCAAAATTATAACCAAATGATTTTTCCCTTACCGAATTCTTACCTAGCCCAACATGTTGGAAGAAAATTTCTTGTGCTTGAGTAACATCGAAAATATTTGGAGTTTTATACCCCGAGCCTGCCGAGAACCGCGCGTTTAAATCTTTTGTTATCTTATACATGAATGAAATATGCGGTAGAAGAATTGATCTGTAAACATTGTTATAATCCAGACGCAAGCCCGGCTGCGCTATAAATTGAGGCGTTATCTGCCAATCGTCTTGAACGAAAACTCCTACTGTTTGATGATTGTAAGAATAATAAAGATACTTCCCATCGTTTTCCCTAAAATCATCTCCCACATAATTCAAACCGGTAATAATGTTGTGGTTTGCTAAATTCAAGGAATAGGACAACTCTGAGAAACTGTAAATCTGTCTGCCTGAAAAATCCTTTCCGCTTACCGACATATCGCGTTTGTAGTAATAAATATTATTTTTAAAATTCAATTCGGAACCGCCGGTAAAGGATTTGTGAACTTTCAAAAGCATATTGTAACGGTTGGATTTATTTCTCTCGTAATAAGAATGAAGCGCGTCGCGACCGTTTTCAATCGCTGAAATATAGCCTCCGATGCGGTCTTCATAGAATGCGTTTATACCGAATTCAAGATTCGCGGATTTGTTTATATCCCAAAATAATTTCGGATTAATTGTAACTTGATTGAATTTCGGAATATCGGTAAATCCGTTTCCGGCAACGTCAACCGGGCTTTGCCTGCTCAAGGAAGTTAGGACAGTAAAGCCGAGTTTATCTAATTTCCGCGAGTAGAAGGAGCTAATATCGGTTCCTTTTCTGTGCGTTTG
>CAYNUJ010000253.1:0-3990 GCA_964400095.1 uncultured Melioribacteraceae bacterium | reverse complement strand
TTTAAGAAGAAATATTTTTTGCCTTTCAATCAATCATACAGCCATACAAACATACAATCATACTTTTTAATTTCTGGGATAAGTAAATTCTTATATCCTTCCTCTTTTTTGCGGTTTTCCGCCATATGAATAAATTCATTCATAAGAACGCAATAAGATTTGCTCAAGCCTTGCAATATTACCGTCGGTTTTTAACCGGCGGATTGAGAGAAACAACAAAAATACGGGCTTTAGCCCAACATTTGTCGAAGAATTTGCGAACTTCGGCTCCGTCAATCCATTTCAATTTTTCCCCAGTTTTTAATCATCACCCAAACGCTGACAGCCGTTACAACCGTACTGATTGCGCCCGATGTATATTCGCCGTAAAGATAAAATCCGGAAGCGAAAACCGCTCCGTAAACGGCAAATGTGCCGGCAATCATTAAAATCAATCCTAACGCGAGGTCTCCTTTTTTAGCCGTCTCCGTTATAGGAGAATCGGTTGATTTGGATAATTGAATAACTTTATCCCAGCCTCTGCCCCCGGGGCGGATAAGTTTGTAGAATTTCACCAATGTTTCATTATCCGTCGGCTTTGTTAAAAACGTAACAATAAGCCAGCCCGCAGTTGTAAGCAATACTCCTACGATTAAACGTTCGTGCGATTCCATCGGGAGCAAATTCAATTTGGGATGGATCATTTCAAAATAAATAGCGACGAAGAAGGAAATAATCATACCGCTCAATTCGGTGAACGCATTTATCCTCCACCAGAACCAGCGGAGGATGAAAATCAATCCTGTGCCCGCGCCTATCTGGAGTAAAATATGAAAAGCCTGCAGAGCGTTCTGAAGGAATAAAGCCAGAGTTCCGGCTACGAGCATCAAAACAACCGTAGAAATTCGTCCGGCTCTCACCAATTCTTTGTCGGTCGCCTCCGGTTTAAGAAACCGTTTGTAGAAATCGTTTACGAGATAGGAAGACCCCCAATTTAACTGTGAAGCCATTGTTGACATATACGCCGCAATCAGCGAAGCGACTACTATTCCCATTACGCCGACGGGCAGAAACGTAAGCATCGCCGGATAAGCCAAATCGTCTTTCAGAATATTCGGATCGATATAAGGGAATTTAGCTTGCAGCGAGGCTAGATCGGGGAAGATAATCATCGACGCGAGCGCGACTAAAATCCACGGCCAAGGTCTCAGCGCGTAATGAGCGATATTAAAAAAGAGCGTGGCGCCCATTGCGTGTCTTTCGTTTTTTGCAGAAAGCATTCTCTGAACCAAATATCCGCCTCCGCCGGGTTCCGCGCCCGGGTACCAAACGCTCCACCATTGAACGGCAATCGGTATTAAAAATACCGGAATCAGCGTTTTCGGATCGTTGAAATCGGGGAGCAGATTCAACTTACCCGCTACATTGGGGTGCGAAAACAATCCCGACAAACCGCCTACTTCGGGCAGATTAACGGCAACGACAGCCGCAGCCACCGCGCCGAACATCGCGAATGAAAAGAGAAATAAATCGGTAAAAAGAACCGAGCGCAGTCCGCCCAATCCGGCGTAAATTACCGTTATCAGCAAAGCGACCGAAATGGTTGCGACTGGCGATAAATTCAACAGTACGCTGCCGATTTTGATGGCGGCTAACGAAACCGACGCCATAATAACGATATTAAAAAAGAAGCCGAGATAAACCGCGCGGAACCCGCGCAAAAACGCCGCGCTGTTGCCGCTGTATCTTATTTCGTAAAATTCCACATCGGTCAATACGTTCGAGCGTCTCCAAAGTTTTGTGTAAACGAATACCGTAAGCATTCCGGTCAATAAAAACGCCCACCAGAGCCAATTGCCCGAAACTCCGTAATTCCTCACTAAATCGGTAACCAAATTCGGCGTATCGGTGGAAAACGTTGTCGCCACCATTGATATTCCGAGAAGCCAGAACGGCATACTGCGACCGGAAAGAAAAAATCCCGCCGAGGTCTTTTCAACCTTCTTGGATGCGATAACGCCTATTAATAGTATAATTATAAAAAATACAATTATTATTGTCCAATCTATATAATTTAAAAGCATATACTCCTCTGTAATTATTTATCCGGTACGTAACTGTTTTTAATTTCTTCGATTATTTCTTTCAAATATTTTTCTTCGCTCAAAAAACTCCGCAGCAGCGCAATTTGATTTTTTGCGCGGACTAAATTATGATCTTCGTAATCGGTTTTATAATAGACGTCGTTTTCAAGATAATCCGTTAAAAACCTAATTGCCTGAATATAAATAATTAATTTAGCTCCAAGAAGTAAATTATCAAATTCTTCGCGCGTTAAAAATTCCCCAACTTCGGATAGAAACCCCCCGCATAAAGCGCGGAAAATATCCGTCCGGAGTTGAACTTCTTCCGTATTTTTGTGATCCTCCGGCGCGGGCGAGCAGAACGAGCGAACCATATCTCCGAAATCGTAGATGATTAATCCCGGCATTACGGTATCCAAGTCGATAACTGCAAGCGGCTCGCCGCCGACGTTCGATAACATTACGTTGCTTATTTTCGTGTCGTTATGCGTAATTCTTACCGGCAGAATTTCCCCGTCGATAAGATTCGCTATGTCCGTCAAAATTGTTTTTAGGTTTTCATCGTTTAAGAATTCAATTTCTTCTTTTGCCGCTATTCTTCTTTCGGATGCGGCGGAAACCGCGTTCTGAAAATTACGCATTCTTTTCCGCCAGTCGTGAAAGCCGGAAATGGAAGGCGCAAGTTTGGAGGCGTCGAAGTCGAGCAGTAATTTAATAAAATTCCCGAACGCCTTTGCGGCTGCGAAAGCTTCCGCTTCGTTTGATATGTAATCAACGGTATGCGCGTTTTCGATGAATAAACTTAAAGTCCAAACTTCTCCGGAATTGTCTTCGTAATAATTTTTCCCCCGCTCGATTTCGACGAAAGTCAGCGCTCTTTCGGAAATATTGCCGGCTTTTGCTTTGCGCAGTTTCTCACGGATGTGTTTTGTAATCCGCGCCGAGTTTTCGGCTACAATTTGCGGGGAATGAAATATGCTCGAATTGATTTTGCGGAGAATGTATTTGTTGATTTTGTCGTCAATTTCCAATTCGACTAAATACGTAGCGTTGATGTGCCCCGATCCGTACTCGCCGAATCGAATTAATTTACCCTCGACGCGAAAATTATCGAGAATATTTTCAAACATTTCCGCCCCATAAATTTTCAGGATATTCGCCCCGTTCAATCAGAGATTTTATTTTTTCGCTCGCGGATTTTTTATCGGCTTTGTACGTAACGCCGAACCATTCCTCGCCGCTCATTATTACTTTAACCTTCGCGAGTTTGTTCTTCACTATATCTTCAACCGCGTTAGGGAGTTGACATTCCGCTTCGTTATCGTTCCCGCGCGCTGAAATGAAACGCGGGAAATAATTTTCCAGATAGGCGAAAATACTCGGATTAAAGGTGAACATATTCATAGAAGAAATATCGTCGCCTCGCAGCTCATATTTTAAGCCATCAGATTCGACGGCGATAATTTTTCCTTCGATATATCGAATGTTCTTTCTTTCCTTAATTGAGAGTAGAAAACCGTTCCCGTCAATTTTGCAGATCCCTCTCGAAATGGGACCGTGCTTTGAAATAGTTTTGCTCAACTCGAATCCGGTTAGCAGATAAATGTTTTCATCGAGTTCTTCTTCGATAAATGATGCCGAGATATTAAACGAATTCGCGCCGTAAAAATCATCCGCGTTCACTGCCGTAAACGGTTCTGCAATCGCTTCCGAGGACTGTAATACTGCGTGCGCCGTGCCCCAGGGTTTTATTCTTTTCGACTTTGAGCCGGTAATTTCAGGGATATTTTTAATTTTCTGGCAGACGAAACGAACCTCCGCGAATTTTGATAATTTCCGTTCGAATGAATTTCTGAAGTCGGTTAGAGTTTCTTTCCTAACGATAAGAACTATTTTCCCGTAGCCCGCTTTTAGAGCGTCGAAAACA
>CAYNUJ010000252.1:0-4024 GCA_964400095.1 uncultured Melioribacteraceae bacterium | reverse complement strand
ATATACATTTCCAAGACTTGATGGTCTTTATCAACAAAATGGATTACCTGGCGCGCATTCGCGGTTTTGCCGTCCATCGGGTTGACGTATTTAACGTCATAATTAATTGAATTAGTTTTTTCGTCGAAAGTTCCCACTGCGGTCATAATTCCCGTGCCGAAATTATCAATCCATACCGAATAGAATTTTTTCGCGGCGTTATCAAAACCGTCAATGCTCATTCCCTCGAACGGCATTCCCATCATATTACCCGTGATAACGGTTTTCAAATATCTGCCGCCTAATATCATTTCGGCTGCGGCTTTACCTTCGGTTACCATCGGTTTGGCGTCCGGTTTTGCCCAAAAAGTAGTCGAAGTCTTAAATTCTCCCACGCCGTCCGCCAGATGTTTGTGCATTTTTCCCGGAGTCATATATTCCATATACGCTTTCTGTTCGGGAGACATTTCATGTTTTTCCTGAGCGAAAACAAACCCGGAAGAAACTATTAATGCGGCAAGTAATAATACTCTATTTCTCATAGAAGATCCTTTCTATTTGTTATTAAATAAGCGCGAAGCACACTATAAACTCCGCCGTTCAGCTAATTAATTTTTCAATTCAATTTGCTTCGGTTCTTTAAAAAACGTGAACCCGCTATTAATAATTTTCCCTATAATCTCTTTCCATTCTTTCCCCGCGAAGGAATTAACTTTCTCTAAGAATGGTTTTACTTTTTTACCGGCTTCGCCCATTGCGAGTTTTTCTCGTTCGCCGGGTTTATCGTGATAGCTTTGAAGCGTCCAGTATGCTCTGCGCAGCTTAGGCAGTATTTTCGAATCGTCGTATTTTATTCCTTTAGTCTCCGGCTGAATCACTTCTTCGCACATTGATTTAATTGTATCGAGCAATGTCTTAGCGGATTTTGTTAATGTTTTGTACGAAGTATCCCTCTTAGCTTCTTTTGTAAACAATTCGAGAGTTTTTTTCATATCGTCGAGGTTATCGACCGCTTCAGTAACCGCGTTTACAAGTTTCGTCATTTTCTCCAGCAAATCTTTTCTTTCCCGCAAATCGTCGATATTCAGCTTAACTCTATTGTCAAATTTCACATCCACAAAAGCGGAATCTTTTGCCTGTCCGTAACTTAGAACAACTTTATATTTACCCGGAAGAACGCCCGCTCCGCCCCTTTCCTTAGCGTCCGGTTTCGGTTTTTTCTGTCCCGGAAATCTGATTCCCTTTGCGTTCAAATACCAATACGTTCTATTAAATCCGCGTTTAACTTTCGGCTCCAAATTACGAATATTATTTCCGGATTCATCGAAAACTTTAATTTTAAGTTTAAGTTTTTTCCCTTTTTTAGATGTATCCGGCACAAGCCAGAAAGTCAACATAGCAAAAGGACTTTCATTCTTGCCGATATATTCCAACCCCGTTGCGAATCTGCTTCCTGCGGGACGTTTATTGTACTCTATATAAGCGTCCGGAATATCGAACATTTTCAATGTCTTTTCGGTTAACAAATCGTTCTTATTCGTTAGCGTTCTCAACGGAGAAATATTGTCGATAATATACGCCGCCCTTCCGAATGTGCCGATAACCAAATCGTTTTCATCCGGCTGAAACGCCAAATCCATCGTTGAAACAGTTGGATAGTTTTTATCCCACTTCGTCCATGTATCTCCTTTGTCGGTTGAGAACCACAGACCGAATTCGGTTCCCATAAACACTAAGTCCGGGTCAACCGGGTCCTGCACAACGGAAAGCGCATAACCGTCCACATTTTTATCTTCCGTCAAATTCGTCCAGCTTTCTCCCAAATCATCCGTAAAGAAAAGATAGGGCGTCCAATCGCCTTTTCTGTAATTATTAATTACAACCCATGCTTCCTTTTCGGAATAAGCCGAGGCGCGTATCTGCGCAACCCAGCCGCCGTCGGGAGCGCCGTTAAAGTTCTCAATCAAATTTGTCCATTTACTGCCGCCGTCCTTCGTAAGCTGAACGTTGCCGTCGTCGGTTCCCGCCCAAATTAAATCTTTTTTCAACGGGCTTGGAGCGATGGAAATAATAGTTGTATAATTTTCCGCGTCGGTTACGTCGTAGGTTAATCCTCCGCTTTCGTCCTGCTTCTGTTTTAAAGAATCGTTAGTCGTTAAATCGGGAGAAATTATTTTCCACGTGTTTCCCATATCTGTTGAAATGTGCAGGAACTGGCTTCCATAGTAAATTGTTTCGCTGTTGAACGGGTCTTGAGCGATTGGAGCGTTCCAATTAAACCTCAGCTTCTTTCCTTCGGGATGATACGGCTGAATATTTTTGGAACCGCCTGTAAGAGCGTCGTAGCGGTAAAGGTTTCCTCCCTGGGACATTCCGTAACCGTAACGCGTATCGGGCAGATAGGGTACAACGTCAAATCCGTCTCCGAAACCGACGTCTTCCCACGCGCTGTTTCTTATTCCGCCCCATCTTCTTACACGGCTGGGACCTTTCCACGAACCGTTGTCCTGCATTCCGCCGTAAACGTTATAGGGGAAATCTCTATCCACATTGATATGATAAAACTGAGCAAGAGGCAGGTTGCCGATAAATCTCCATGTTTTGCCTCTATCGCGCGAAATTGCCATACCGCCGTCGTTGCCTTCGAGCAGATAGCTTCCGTCCTTCGGGTTTACCCAAAACGCTTGATGATCGGGATGGATCTTAGACCAGGGGATCAAAGTTTCAAAGGTTTTTCCGCCGTCCTCGCTCAGAGTAACTGTGGAATGCAAATTGTAAATTCTATTCTCGTTATCGGGATCGACAAATATATCGGCGTAATAAAACGGACGGTTGCCGATATTTTTATCCGAAACTTTTTTCCATTTGAATCCGCCGTCCGTGGATTTATATAAAGCGTTCTTTTTCGCTTCGACGAGAGCGTAGATTATTTTAGGAGCGCTCGGGGCAATAGCTAAGCCTATTCTTCCCAATTCGCCTTTAGGCAGACCGTCTTTTGCGGTTCTTTTTTTCCAAGTTTCGCCTCCGTCGAACGTAACATACAATCCCGAACCTTTACCGCCCGATTTGAAAAACCATGGCTTCCGGTAATACTGCCACATAGCGGCGACTAATTTATTCGGATTTTCAGGGTCCATCGTCAAATCGGCGCATCCGGTAGTGTCGTTTACGAAAAGAATTTTATTCCATGTTTCCCCTCCGTCGGTAGTTTTGAAGACCCCGCGTTCTTTATTTTCTTTCCATGCGTCGCCGAGGGAAGCGGCATAAACTACGTCGGAATTCCTCGGATCGATAATTATTCTGTGAATTGTTCGAGTATTTTCCAATCCCATCAATTTCCAATGCTTTCCGCCGTCCAAACTTTTGAATATTCCCCTTCCCATAGTTTGAGAATTCCTCGGATTTCCCTCTCCGGTTCCAGCCCAAATAATATCGGGGATATTCTGATCAACAGCGACCGCGCCGATTGAAGCCGCGGGCTGATCGTCGAAGATCGGTTCCCACTCCGCTCCCCCGCTTGTCGATCTCCACAAGCCGCCCGATGCGGTTCCAACGTAAATTATATCGGGAGCGCTTATTACAACGTCAATAGATGTAACCCGTCCGCTCATTCCGGCTGGACCTATTGAACGCGGTTTTATGCCTTCGAGATATTCGGTCTTAAATTCCTGCGCGGAAATGGATATTGTTAAAATTGCTAAAATCAGAAAGGAATGTATTTTCATTTTTTCTCCGTTTTAATTTGCCTGTAATAATTACTCTGCCGTAAAGGAAAGGAGTTAAGATAAAAGTAGAAAACTACGGCAGCGGCATAACTTTATAATTGGAAGGGCGTCAATAAATTTTCGCCACGAGGTTAAAGGTACAATAAACCAATTTATTTTAAAAGTCAGCTTCTTATTTGTTTGCAATCAATCTTACTTTTAAATTTTTGTACATCATCTTTTAGGCGGATTAGACGGACATTTGTTCCGTTGTGTCAATCGTTTAATTTCTTTTCTAAATTCCTTACTCGGTACACACGGCAGCAATTAATTCTAAAGTA
>CAYNUJ010000251.1:1704-4051 GCA_964400095.1 uncultured Melioribacteraceae bacterium | reverse complement strand
AGTGCGTTTTTCTCATTTCTGGAAAGCATTTACCTTTGCAATTCTCATTTCTGCTAAAATTGAAAGTGCAATGTCTGTTTTTTGAGCAAAAAGAATGCGAAAAGTTGGCAAGATAGTTGATACTCACCGGTATCAACTTTTATAACAGCGAAGAATGATATGGATAACCCAAAATATACAATAAGTACCGCGGCGCAATTATCCGGAATTTCAATCCATACGCTAAGAATGTATGAACGGGAAGGTCTGATTCTTCCTTTTAAAAAAGCCAGCCATCAAAGATTATACACTGATAGAGATATTGAAAGAATAGCATGCATACGTAAAACTATAAATGAAGACAAAATAAATATCGAAGGAATGAGAAGGGTTTTGTCCTTAATTCCTTGCTGGGCAATTATCAAATGCACGGAAGACGATAGAAATAACTGCTTGGCTTACAACGGTCATACCAAACCCTGTTGGATGTTGAATCATAAGAATAATTATTGTACCGGACGAGATTGCCGGGAGTGTGAAGTTTATAAATCATACGGGAATTGTGAGTCAATTAAATCAATACTTAAAGAATTACTACAATAAATTAGAGAAAGGAGAGAAGATGAAAAAAATAGTTATTTTAGGCGCCGGAACCGCCGGAACAATGATGCTGAATAAATTATATCCCGCGCTTGAAAAAGATGAGTGGCAGATTACAGTTGTTGATCAATATGAAACTCATTATTATCAACCTGGATTTTTATTCATTCCGTTCGGAATATATAATAAAAAAGACGTTGTTAAACCAAAGAGAGATTTTTTTCCGGCGGGCGTTAATGTTGTAATGGGAGAAATTGATAAAATTGAAGCAAAGAATAATAGAGTTCTACTTAAAAACGGTCAGAATATTGGATACGATTATTTAATAATTGCAACCGGAACGAAAATTCATCCCGAGGAGACGGAGGGAATGAAAGAAGAGTTATGGCATAAAAAGATATTTGATTTTTATACAATTGAAGGAGCAACCGCGGCGGCTGATTTCTTTAAACGCTGGGAAGGCGGTAAATTGGTGCTTAACATAACGGAAATGCCGATTAAATGTCCTGTGGCTCCACTTGAATTTGTGTTTCTCGCAGACTGGTATTTTACCGAAAGGGGAATACGCGATAAAGTAGATATACATTTTGTTACTCCTCTTCCCGGCGCATTTACTAAACCTCGCGCGGCGTCGATTCTCGGCGATTTTTTGGATAAAAAGAATATTAAACTGACTACGGATTTTAGTATCGGCAGAGTTGACAACGAAAACCAGAAGATAATTTCCTGGGACGAGCGGGAAGTCGAATTCGATTGTTTAATTACCATACCGACAAATATGGGCGATGAGGCTATTGAGCGAAGCGGACTGGGAGACGAACTGAATTTTGTTCCAACCGATAAACATACTCTACTTGCGGAAGGTTATGACAATATTTTTGTTATCGGAGACGCGACAAATCTGCCGAGTTCCAAAGCAGGCTCGGTTGCTCACTTCGAGTCCGAAATTCTTTTCGAAAATATTATGGACGTAATTGAGGGAAGAGAACCGAGAGCTAAATTCGACGGTCACGCTAATTGCTATATCGAATCCGGCTTCGGCAAAGGAATATTAATTGATTTCAATTACGATACGGAACCGCTTCCGGGTAAATTTCCGCTGCCGGGCGTTGGACCGTTCTCGCTGCTCGAAGAAACAAAAGCCAATCACTACGGTAAAGTAATGTTCCGCTGGATGTATTGGAATTTATTACTTAAAGGCAAAGAATTACCGATTGAATCACAGATGTCTATGGCAGGTAAGAGGTTATAAAATGGAAGAAATAAAATTTCAAACTCAGATTGACGATATTAATAATAAACTTGATATTATACTCGAGGAAATTGAACTTCAAAGAGCGCATCGCAGGGAAATGGATGATTTGAAGGATGATTTGATGCGGGTAGGCACGGATATTTACAAAACCGCAGTAGAAGAAATGGAAGAACTTAGCGACCATATCGATTCGGGTGATATTCTTCATCTCGGCAAAAAGCTGCTGCGCAATGTAAAAACAATTAACCAAGCGGTTGAGCAGTTAGAAAGCGTCAAAGATTTTCTTGCGGATTTTGCCCCGCTTTCCCGAGACGGAGTAATTGAACTAATGAATAAATTTGACGAATACGACAGAAAAGGTTATTTTGAATTTATGAAAGAGGGCGGAAGAATAGTTGATAATATTGTGACTTCCTTTAATCCTGAAGACGCAAGAGCGCTGGCGGATAATATAGCTGCAATTCTTGAAACTGTTCGAAACTTAACTCAGCCTGATATGCTTAATTCGCTCAA
>CAYNUJ010000251.1:0-1604 GCA_964400095.1 uncultured Melioribacteraceae bacterium | reverse complement strand
CAATTCTTGAAACTGTTCGAAACTTAACTCAGCCTGATATGCTTAATTCGCTCAACAGCGCTTTGAATGTATATAAGAATCTTGATATTCATATTGCCGGAAAGGTTTCCTTCTTTTCGTTAATGAAAGAACTTAATACTCCGGAAATGAAAAAGGGATTGGCTTTTGCGGTTCAATTCCTGAAGAATATGGCAAACGAACAAAACAAACAATTATCAACAAATACTCAGAATTAGGAGGTCAGCTATGGCTGCTATCGAAATATTAGAAAAACAATTGGAAGTTGACGCCGACGGTAATCTCACAAACCTCGCAGACTGGAATGAAGAGATAGCTAAAGAATTGGCAAAAATGGAAGGCATTGAAGAATTAACCGAAAAGCATTGGACGGTGATTAATTTCATGCGTAAAGTGTACGAGGAAAAAGGCGATGCGCCGTCGATTAGAAAATTAACAAAAGAAAGCGGCGTTAATACTAAAGAATTATACAGCTTATTCCCAAAAGGTCCGGCAAAAAAAGCCGCTAAAATTGCGGGTTTACCTAAACCAAAAGGATGCATCTAATAATTAGAGGAGAAAATTAAATGTCTGACGAATTAAAAAAAGTATCAATTGTAGTTTCCAAAGGGTCATTAGAAGGCGTTTATCCCGGTTTGATTATGGCAAACGGAGCGAGAATGGAAGGAATTGACGCGAATCTTTTCTTCACATTCTTCGGACTCGATTCTATTGTCGAAAAGAAAATGGATAAGCTAAAGGTTGCAACCGTCGGGAATCCGGCGATGCATATACCCTCGTTAGTAGGCATTCTTCCCGGAATGAGTTCGATGGCTACTTCGATGATGAAAAAGGAAATGGAGAAAATTGATATTCCGCCCGTACGCGAATTCCTGGAAATGATTCACGACGCCGGATGCAATATTTACGCGTGCAAAGCGACGGTGGATATGTTCCATCTCAAAAAAGAAGATTTCTGCGAATATCTTGACGATATAATTACCGTCGGGGAGTTCTACGAAAGGTCGGCGGGCGGAGAAATAATATTCACATAATTATTGAGCTGCGCGCTTCGGGCGCGCGGCAGCGCTGATAAAATATAAATGTAGTTCAGTTTCTGCGTTCTAAAAAGGGCATGGGATAACCTGCCCTTTTTATTCTTTACTCTCTTTCCAAGTTTTGAGCGCTCTTAAAGTTTCACGAAGCGCGTCAATAATTAATTTACGTTTATCCTCTTCAATTCCGTGCAGAATTTCCTGATGAATTATTACATGATTTTCATAAATATTATTTAAAAACGGCTTGCTCTGCGGAGTTAGGTTAACAATTACATTCCTTCTATCCGTCGGGTCAACTTTTCTTTCAATTAATTTCTTTTCTTCAAGCGAAGTGAGTATATGAGTAATTCTACCCGGAGTTAATCCTAATTCCGAAGTAATCTCTTTTATAGAACGCGCGTATTGCTTGTTGAATAACCTCAAACATCGGAATTCCGCGGGAGTTAAATTATAAAGCGAAGCGAAATATTTCTCTTTATCCTGACAAGTTTTCGAAAGATCGCATGTTAATTCAGCCATCTCCTTTGCCAGCTGGATCTCTGTCATTTC
>CAYNUJ010000250.1:0-4089 GCA_964400095.1 uncultured Melioribacteraceae bacterium | reverse complement strand
GACGATAACGTTCAAAGCGTTGAAAGCAGAGATGTGTTAAGAAAGCTGCTTCAAAACAGAAAAAGCGGCGGGGTGTTTTTAACAACAATTCATAAATTTACCGAAGACACAAAACTATTAACCAAAAGAGATAATGTAATTTGCATTTCAGACGAAGCGCATAGAAGTCAAACCAATTTAGACCGGAGAATAAAAATAACAGAAAATGGAGTTGAAAAGAGTTTCGGATTTGCAAAATATCTTCATGATTCGCTGCCGAACGCTACCTATGTAGGTTTTACCGGAACGCCGATTGACTCTACTATTGACGTATTCGGCGATGTTGTTGACGCTTACACAATGACCGAATCGGTTTCCGATGGAATTACCGAGCGCATTGTGTATGAAGGACGCGCGGCAAAAGTTATTTTAAACAATAGCGAACTTCAAAAAATTGAAGAGTATTATGACCAATGCGCCGAAGAAGGAACGAACGAATATCAAATTGAAGAAAGTAAAAAAGCAACGGCAAATATGAACGCCATTATCGGCGACCCGGATAGGTTAAAAGAATTAGCAAAAGATTTTGTGGAGCATTACGAAAAAAGAGTAGATGAAGGCGCTTCCGTAAAGGGAAAAGCAATGTTTGTGTGCAGTAGCCGTCCAATTGCATACGAGTTTTATAAAAACGTTATTGAATTGAGACCCGAATGGACAAAAGAAAAACTTTCCGACGGCGGCGTGAGACTTAGTGAAAAAGATAAGCGGGAAATAAAACCGATGCCAAAAATTAAAATGGTAATGACCCGCAGAAAAGACGATCCGATAGAACTATGGGATATGCTCGGCAATAAGGAATACCGAAAAGAACTTGACCGTCAGTTTAAAAATGAAAAATCGAATTTCAAAATTGCAATTATTGTTGATATGTGGCTCACCGGTTTTGACGTACCGTCTCTTGATACTATGTATATAGACAAACCGGTTAAACGTCATAATTTAATTCAAACAATTTCGCGCGTTAACAGAAAATATCCCGGCAAAGGAAAAGGGCTGGTTGTCGATTATATAGGTATTAAGAAGCAGATGAATCTTGCTTTGGCTCATTATAATAAAGCCGACAGTAAAAATTTTGAAGATATTGAGCAATCGCTTGTTGTAGTAAAAGACCATTTGGATTTGCTCGATAAAATATTTCACAAATTCGACTCAACCAAATATTTTGACGGATCTTCTTTAGAACAGCTTCATTCGTTAAATATGGCGGCTGAATATGTTCAGCTTACGCAAGAACTTGAAAAGCGATTTATGTATTTAGTGAAACGGTTAAAAGCCGCTTACGATATTTGCGTCGGCAGCGATGAGCTAAGCCAACATGACAGAGATAAAATTCATTTTTATATTGCGGTGCGTTCGATTGTATTCAAACTAACAAAAGGGAACGCCCCCGACATCTCGCAGATGAATGCAAGAGTTAGAGAAATGATTAAAGACGCTCTGGCAAGCGACGGCGTAGAAGAAATATTCAAACTCGGCGAAGAACCGAAAACAGAGCAGGATATTTTTGATGAAAATTATTTAGCGAAAATTGGAAAGATAAAACTCCCTAATACAAAGATTAAACTTCTTCAGCAGTTGCTGGCAAAAGCGATCGGAGAGTTTAAAAAGATAAATAAAATTAAAGGAATAGACTTCTCGAAAAAGATGCAGGCTCTTGTTGAAAAGTATAACAATCGGAAAGCGGATGACGTTTTAAGAAGCGAGGTATTAGAAGATTTTACCGATGAAATAATAGACTTATACCACGCGTTAAAAAAAGAAAAAGAATCGTTTGCCGAGATGGGAATTGATTTCGAAGAGAAAGCGTTTTACGATATTCTTAAAGCTTTGGCGCATAAATATGACTTTGAGTATCCTGAAGATAAACTGATTTATTTAGCTCAAAAAGTGAAAGTTATTGTTGATGACAAAGCAAAGTATGTTGATTGGAGCAAAAGAGCGGATATCAAAGCGGAATTAAAAGCTGATTTGATTATTCTTTTGGCTGAAAACGATTATCCGCCGGTTGACCGAGATGAAGTTTACAAAGAGATTTTTGAACAAGCGGAGAATTTTAAGAAAAACAAAATGCTATTGTAGTTTTTTTATAGCGCAGAACAATCCTAAAACAAAAGCTATAAGCAATACGAAAAGGATCGGGACTGCCCATAGCAAGTTCGTTGTGGGTAATTAGTAGAAATGAAAACAAGAAAACTTATATTTGCAAAAAGCAGTGATAATGAAAATATAAATTATTATATTTGCAAGAAAGATAATTTTTGATATGGATATTAAAGATTTTAAAGCAGGAAAATATGTAAAGCAAATTGAATATTCATCTTTTTTACCAGAAAAAATTTACAAAGAATGGATTATTTCTTCGCCTAAAATTAATCACTTACTTTCAGAAGCAAATAGATTACTCGGTGAATTAAATGCTTTTTCACAACTCATTCCTGATGTAGATTTCTTTATAAAAATGCACATTTCAAAAGAGGCTACAACTTCAAGCAGAATTGAAGGAACAAAAACAAATTTGGAAGAAGCGCTTTTAAGTGAAGAAGAAATTAACCCTGGAAAAAGAGATGATTGGAAAGAAGTTCAGCATTACATTAATGCTATTAATCACTCAATATCGGAACTTGAAAAGTTACCATTATCAAACAGATTATTAAAAAACACGCATAAAGTGTTACTATCGGGTGTTAGAGGAAAGCATAAATTACCGGGAGAATTTAGAAAAAGTCAAAATTGGCTTGGAGCAACATTAAAAGATGCGATTTATATTCCGCCACATTATACCGAGGTTCCTGATTTAATGAGTGATTTAGAGAAATTTTTAAATGATAATGAATATTATATTCCTCATTTAATTAAGATTGCTATTGCACATTATCAATTTGAAACTATTCATCCGTTTTTAGACGGAAATGGCAGATTAGGAAGATTAATGATTACGCTTTATTTAGTAAGCAATAATATTTTGAAAAAACCTGCATTGTATTTATCTGACTTTTTCGAAAAACATCGGGAATATTATTATGATAATTTAATGCGTGTTAGATTAAAAAATGATTTAGAACAATGGATTACTTTTTTTCTTGTTGGAGTTATCGAAACATCCAAATCATCTATTCAAGTTTTTAAAGACATTATTCAATTGAAATCAGAAATTGAAAATTATAAAATTCCTAAAATGGGAAGTAAAGCAGAAAAAGGTATTAAGATTTTAAGAATATTGTTTCAAAATCCAATAATAACATCAAACAAATTAGTTGAAGAAATGAATATTGCACATTCAACCGCTAACAGATTACTTTCAGAATTTGAAAAACTTGAAATTATTAAAGAATATACCGGCTTTAAGAGAAACAGAAAATATATATTTAAGGACTACTTTGAATTATTTAATAGAAAAGAATAAAAATAAAAACTAACCACAACAATGTATATAAGGCTTTCGGCGAGTGGTAGTTAAATTGATATCTTACGAATATAAACAAACGGTATAGCAGGTTGGAAGTTAGGTATTTCAACCAGGCTACGCCGAGGCTTCGGCTAGCAGGAATGCCCAACGCCTCATATACTCACCGTTCGTATGCAATTGTTACGTATGGGGCGGCAACATAGTCGCTTACTGAAGGACGGCATAAGAGAGGCTAGTAATTGATTGCCATTGACCAATTATCATTGGGAGGTTGTCTTCGGCTTCATATGTTGTAATTTAGGCGGATAATAGAGAACGGCTTTTTGACGCTGAAATAAAGAAACAAATAAAAATGCCGATTACAGCGCAGATATTTTCATTACTGCGTTGGAAAAACTCAATGCTATAAAACGGGCAATAGAGCAAGGAATGACGCGGGTATTGTTAACGGGGAAAGTAGTAGTTTTGAAGCTCTTATTCAGTATCCTATTGTATCATCCGGGTTAAAAGTTAAGTTTTTAACTTTCTTACAGGCTGAGTTATAATTACTAAAATTGCGGTTTACTATGATTGGGTAATTTCATTAAGCTTTTCAAAAACTTTTTCGGCGTTCAATCCGCCTTCGAGGGAATAATCGCAGATAT
>CAYNUJ010000249.1:0-4131 GCA_964400095.1 uncultured Melioribacteraceae bacterium | reverse complement strand
CCCGGCGGTTTCTTCTCCGGCGGAACGGGTTCCGTGCTTGTTTTGCAGCCGGAAAGAAAAAGGGTTAATAGAATAATTAATGAAATTAGTTTGTGCATATTTACCTCATGTAATTGGTGAAAGATTATTTGTTTAAGTAACAACGTTTTCAAGTATTTCACCTAAAATTCTTTTCGTAAAGAAGAAAAAATATTTTTTTATTTAAACTAAGACAAAATTTTCAAAAAAACAGTGCAAAAATTTGCCCCTTTTTTTACAATAAAAAATAAATGGAACGCGGATCAGATATTGTTATGGATAAGGAATATTATTTCGAGTTTTTTGTATGGATGTTCGGAGGACGTCCAAATTGATTCTATGAGCTGTGCGTATGGTTGTATGGATGAAAATATGCTGTCTGAAATAAATGTCAATTGTATTATTACATTCATCCATCCCAAGTCTATTTTTAAGTTTCGCATACATTCATACCAAGCCTATAGTATATCCGCACATACATCCATACTAAGTCTATAGTAAAGTTGCACATACATCCATACTAAATCCCATATTTAGATTAAGATGCAGGTCAACGCAAGCGGTAAGGAAATACGATTACAGCGTTTTGAGGATTTTTCTTCCCCGAAGAACGCACCGGTTCGAATCTCCATTGTCGAAGAGAATTTATCGCCGCTAATTCCAATCGCGAATCGGCTTTTAATAGAGGGAAAATATTCGTTACGCTGCCGTCGGGTAAAATAGTAAATCTTAATTTAATATCAATTTCTTTTGAAACCCCTTCCGGGTACGCGGGAAGCTGATAGCTGTAAATTTTCCTGATCCCCTTGCCGCCGAAATCAATTTGAAAGCCGTAGTTGCCTTCTTCCGCTCCGAGTACGTCTTTTTCTTTACGAGTTTCGGTCTTCTTTTTAGTTTCTTTTTTCTTTTTAACAATCGGAGTAACGTCGTTATCGTCTAAATTTTTTGCTTTTGGAATTTCGGCGTCTTTCGGTTTCGATTCAACAGTTTTTCTAATTACTTTTTTAACCGCTCCCGATTTAGAGGTTTTTCCGTAAGTTCCGAATCCGAGAGTAACAAACTCGCTCTCGTCCGGTTCAATCTGAAATTGCACTAAGTAAAACAAAAAAGCCAAAAACAGATGGAAACTAAACGATACTAAAAATGATATATTACTAATTCTGTTAAATCTCATCAGAACGATTCTTTTTCGGTTTCTATTGTAAATTTATCTATTCCTATTCCCTTGGCGGAATCAATAATTTTAATTACCAAATCAATATTTACCGATTTATCGGCGCGGATTATTAAATTCTGTTCGGGTGTTTTTTTTAATATCTCGTTCAAATCTGCAGCCAAAGCGTCCACGCTACTCTGTTTAGAGCCGACATAAATTTTGCCGTCCGAAGTAAGGGTAACAATCATTCTCGAAGGCGCCGCTTCTTTATTGTTTTTTGCTCCGGGTAATTTAACTTTTACTCCGGTTTGAATTACAAATTGAGAAGTAAGCAGGAAAAATATTAACAGCAGCAGAACTATATCCGTCAGCGATGAAAAGTTGAATATACTCAGTGGCTTTTGAGACATTTTAAATTTCATTTGAAACACCCAAATTCTTTTTTACCTTTGAGTTTGTAACGTCTTCTGCCAAAATATCGATAACGTCATTCGAAATCACTTCCATATCCTGCACCAATTTATTAACCGCGGCTACCAGATAATTGTACGCCGTATAAGCGATTATACCAACCGCCAGTCCGAACGCGGTAGTAATGAGCGCTTCCCAAATGCCGCCGGCTAAATCGCTCGGATTTGCGGCGCCTTGAAGGTCCTGAATTTTCATGAACGCCGATATCATTCCGGTTACGGTTCCCAAAAATCCTAGCAGGGGGGCGGCACCGGAAATAGTGGCTAAAACGGAGAGACCTTTTTCGAGTTTATTAATTTCCTGCGATCCGGCGCTTTCAACAACTTCCTTTACCCTTTCATGCCCGAGATGGACTTTCCGCAATCCTTTTTTAATTATATTAGCCGCGGGGGTTTTCTCTTCTAGGCAGTAAGAATACGCCGATTCTATATCTCTCTTTTTTAACAAACCTCTAATCTTAACTAAAAACACCGGAACATTCTGCTTCGCCTTTTTTAAAACAATCAATCTTTCAATAATTATTGCAACGGCAACCACAGAGGCAATTGCAATGGGCAGCATAAGCCATCCGCCCTTAACTAAAATAGATAACAACTTCATTCGGTAATACCCCTATAATTATAAATTTCTCCTTTTGAAATCGAGCGCTTCGCGTTTTGATTTAAACCCGCCTATCCTCACTCGATAAAAAGTTCTTTTGAATTTCTTAACAAACGCTTTCACAACAAAAGCATCAAATCCGTTTTTTCGCATTCTTTGCACTTCTTTTTCCGCAATTATATTATTCCGCCAGGATGAAACCTGAACCATATATTCATTGCCGTCATAAAATATATTTCCGCCCACGTTTCTGTCGCCGGTTAATTCTTTATACATGACTCCCGAATGCGGTAAATTTACCCTCGGAGGAATCTTATTATCCGATTTAACATTTTTATTGCGTTTAATATTACCCGGTTTTTTCGTTTCCGGTTTCTTTTTATTAACGGTTTTATCGGGAGTTTTATTTATTTCTTTTCCATTTTCAGTTTTTGTATCCGCGGATTTTTTCTCCGTCTTCTGCTCATCGTCGAAAGAAGCGACAATATCTTCCCCCGCGGGTTTTTCGGCTACTTTATCGGCGCTGCCGGTCTTCATTTTTTTTACCGGTTCTCCGCCGCTCGGCCAGAATAACCAGGCGAACAGAACTATTACGCCGGCTGTTAATAAATATTTTTTGTATTTCGCAAAAAAACTTTCTTCGCCGGATTTTTCCCGTTCTTTTTCAAATCGTTCGACTTTAGTAGAACTGAGTTCCTTTCCGGATTCTGCCGAGCCGGTTATTGAAGATATTCCGTTTTTATCGACAAGTTCTTCGATCTCTTTTTCGGAAACAGGATCAGCCTGTTCGTCTATTATCGTCTGCTCCAAAGCTTTGAACGGGTCTTCCTCTGAGTCAGCTTCCTCACCGGCATCAGCCTCTGCCTCGGCGTCTTCTTCAACTGCAGTCTCTGTTTCCGCTTCCTCTTTATCGTCGTCTTCTTCAATCAACTGCGAGTGAGTTTCGCCGGACAATTCAGCCATTTTGGCTTTTAATTTATTTTCGTCAACTTCAGGAAGAGTCGATTCGGGTTCTTCGTCGTCAACCGAAATTTCCTCTTTTAGAATAAGTTCCTTTTCTAATTCTTCTCCCCATCCCCAATCGTCGCTCTTTTTATCTATTTTTTCCTCAAGTTCGGAGCTTTCATCTTCATTCTCTTCGAGCAGTCCGTTTTTCTTTATATCTTCCCCCGAAAGCTCGCTTCCAAAATCCTCTTTATCGTCCTCCAAAACCGATGAATATTCTTTCCAAATCTGGAAATCATCGAGTATCTCGGAATTATTAACTAATTCGGTAAGTTTATTTGAAATCAGATTCTGCGCGTCGTCGGCTGTCTCCTTTTTTACATCTTCGCCTATCGGAATAATCGGCTTGTCCACACTGGGACTAAAAACGTTTTCATCGAAATCCAAACTCGGCTTTGACGAATCCGGCGCTTCAAAAATTGAATATAGAGAGTTTTCCTTCTTTTCCCCGGTTATACCGAAAGGAACAAATAATATATGATCTGGCGGCAGATTTGTAAATTCTTCGCCGCGTACAGGAGGTTCTTTTTTTAGTTGGAATACTCCCAATTCGGGAATTTTAAGAGCTTGGTTATTTGTAAGCGACGAGGCTATATTCTTTAAAAACAAATGGAAGGAAAAATCATATTTGTTCTCGGGAACATTAAGTAATTGACCGATTTTTTGCGCTAACTCTTTCTTATCCATTTTAGTCCCATTATTGTTACCATCTATATTCTACGCCGCCAATTATTTCGAGCGGCTTTAACTTATATCCGTTTAACAAATAATTGTTGTTATTTGTTACATTATCAAATTCCAAGACCAATTTAACTTTAGATGTTAATTTGTATTTCAAATTTAATGAAAGATTCAAATAATCATTTAATTTATTCTTGTTT
>CAYNUJ010000248.1:0-4142 GCA_964400095.1 uncultured Melioribacteraceae bacterium | reverse complement strand
ATTGAAAACTCTCTAAATAGCAGCGTTGTTAAATAAAGGGAAAAGCCGGTTACAATTATTTTACATAAACGGCTCCATTCATATTCAATATAATATACTTTTTGACCCAGCCAAAGCGATAGAACAGCCATGAAAATAAAAGAAATTAATTGAGTAACTCCCGCTCCGTAATAATCATATTTAGGGATAAGTACAAAATTAATCGCTAAATTGAAAATAGCCGTGCCCATCACAATATAAGCGCTGAACTTTGTTTTCTTTGTAAAATGGAAAGAAAGTGAAAATACATACTGTATTCCCCGAATAACAAACGCAAAAGAAATTAGCGGTATAACAATTGCCGCGTCCCAGTAATCTTTATTCAAAGACACTATTTCCAGAAGTTCTCTTCCAAAAGATGAAATAATCAGCGCGGCTATCGTAAGAATTAATGTATAAATAGTAAGAACTTTCGAAAAAAATCTTTTGGCGTCTGCGGATTCTAATTTTTTATAGGCAATTGGCAGAAAACCCAATTGAAATGATTGGATGATAAACACATTAATCACGCTCGCAATTTTGTATCCTAATGAATAAAGCCCAACGCTGGAATCGCCTTTGATAAATTGAATAATAAACCGGTCGCTTAAACTTAACAGCATCGCGAAGATTGTCGAAAACACGAGCGGGAACCCATACCGCGCCATTTCGACGGTTATTTTTTTATCAAACTTAGGGTAACTGTTTTTTATTACAAATGGTATGGATAGAATTAAAACGGTAAGATGACCGAGAGCCTGACTTATAACAATTCCCAGAACTCCCATGTTTAAGACAACGATGAAATAAATATTTAATATTATAATTACAACAAATCTCAGCGTTGTAAGTATAATGTAAAATACTGCTTTTTCTTTTAGTCTAATTAAATTGAGGGGAATATTATTTATAATGCCTAAAGCGATTGAAACAGATAAAACTAAAAAATATTTGCTGAAGGTGATGTTGCTAAAAAATAGTTGAGAAAGTTGTTCGTTTAAAGGTAAAGTAAGCAAAAGAAAAATCACGGCAATTAAAATTGATGAGATCAAAGAAGTGTAAACAACTGCCCCGAACTTTTTTATGTCCTTTTCGCCTACTGCCCAGCGCATCATTGCCGTGGGAATATTTAATCCGAATACCGCGATTGAAATCTGCGCTATAGCCTCGAGAATATTTAAAATTCCGTACTCAGCAGTTGTTAAATGAGCTGTATAGAGCGGCAGCAGTATAAATCCGACCAATTTAGTTGAAAGGTTCCCTAAACTATAAATCGCAGTTTGTTTTGCCGTTTTTACATATTCATTTATCATCTATGCTCTAATAATATTCCAAGTTGATATTTTCTTTTGGGAGAGATTATTATGTTTATTAAGTCGCATGCTCTTGCAATAAGATTAAATTTATAAGGAATTTCAAATTCGTTTTCACAGTTCGGACACATTGTATTCCGATGAAAATTTTTAGTCCAGAACAATGGTATCCACGAATCGGCTGGAGACAAAGAATGCTTAACCTTATTAATGTACTTGTTGTAATCTCTAATTTCAGCCCCCGTTTCAAATGAATTGATTATTCGGTAATCAGCAAAAAATTTTTCAATTCTCTCTTTATTAATTGATTGAAGATGGAAAGTTTTGTTAAAGATATACTCGCACTTCGGGCATCGAACCAATTGTTTTTCAATATTCTCATCATTCGGGAATGTAAGCAGAATATATTTTTTCGTCACTCTATCCATTTCTTTTAAGGTATCGCTGAATACCGCATCCGGAAGATGCTCAATCAACTCGCTGCTGAAAACCAAATCAAAACTATTGTCCGGAAACGGCAAATAGGACGAAGAAGCTTGAATTTTATTTTTGCTCACGCTTTTAACTGCGTTAAAACTTCTGTCGAGAGAAACAACTTTATATTTTTGAGCGAGTTTATCCGATATTGCTCCGTCGCCGCACCCAACGTCAAGCAGGGTGTTGACTCCTTTTGGAATAATATCAAAAATAATAGATAATTTTTCCTTTACTTTTGCCGCAAGATTTGCCTGTTCCCAATTGTATTTATCGTAATAAGTTTGGCTATCCATTTGGATTAAACTCCTCGTAAAGCTTTGCTAAATTTTCGCCGGCAATTTCAGCGTTATATTTTTCCAGAACCGCTTTCTTGCCGTTAATTCCCATAACGCCGCATTCTTTTCTGTTGTTGTATAAATATTTTATTTTATCAGCCAAATCGATAGCATCGCCCGATTTGAAAGACAATCCGCACTTTTCTTTATTTACAACCTCAAGCTGAGGCTTGCAGTCGCTAACTATAATCGGTTTTCCGAAAAGCATGTATTGAAATACTTTATTCGCCACACCGGATTCATGCTGCTCGTTTTTAATAATCGGAGAAACACATACATCGCTAATATTAATATAGGAAGGAAGCAGTGATATGTCTTTCCACTCGTAATACTTTATGTTATTTTTGAGTTCTTCAGAATTGACATGAGAATAGAATTTTTGAGAATCAGCCTTATCTACCGGACCAATTAACAACAACAATATTTTATAGGATTCGTTCAATAAAATTTTTAATGAATCAAAAAGAGTGAAAATTCCTCTTCTCTCGGCGATTCCTCCAAAATAAAATACGACGAAATAATCTTTACTGTCCATTATATCTTTATTAATCTCAAAACTTTTGAGTCTTTCTACGTTCGGATAGTTTGGATAAATCGTAATTTTATTTATTAATTGAGGATATTTATTAATCAGTTCATTTTTAAAATTATCACTTAAAACAATAATCTTTGAAACTTCGGAGAGATATCTCTCCTCATATTTATCCCATTTGGAATAGCTTATCAGCATTCTGCCCAATGTTGTTTTAGTCCAATTATAGCATCTCAGCGCCGCGGGATAATTTTCATGCAAGTCAAGTATTATAGGAAGTCTATGTTTTTTGTTAGCAATAAGAGCGGGTTTTGCCATGTACAAATCGTGTACGTGAAGTATCTGAATTTTATGCTGTTTTATAAATCGGCTTATTTTGACACTCCATAACAGGGAATAAAAATCGAAGAAGGTGTGCCCGAAAAACCGCAGTTTATCCCTTAAAGATTTTGGAAGAAAAATTCTTACAATATTAGCTTCTAAAAAATTATTCTTATCACTCTTTTCTCCGTAATTATAACATAACACGGATACTTCATGTCCTTTTTTCAAAAGAGTTGTTACTTCATTTTCCACTCTAACATCGCCGGTAAACTCATTGTCCAAAATCATCCCAATACGCATTTTTTACCCCTATTCTAAAAACGGATTCTGATGTAATATCCGGAAATATTTAGTTTTCTTCTCATTTTAGAAATGCTTTATACTTTGAGTTTGCTTCCACAACTTCCATTACATCTTTAAATGTATAATCGATAGTATCGAGTTCGGCGATAATATTTTTTATTATTTCCAAATCCTCTTTCGTATCAACATTAAAATGCGGCACGTTGTTTTTAAGCGCGGCGTCCATTTCAATAAAAGAAGCTTTAAAGTGATCGGTTTTATAGAACACCGGAGTTACGTGTTCTTTAAAGTAATCTTCTTTCATAAATTGCCGCGCGTTCATAAAGGATTCCGTGCGAATCAGTTCTCCGAAAAAACCGTAATGAGTCAATATCGACGGAGTCCCGTCCGGAGTTCTGTGGCTGAAATAGTCGAAATCGCTGTCTCCGTTAATTATAATATTCGACAAATCGTCGAGAAACGCCGGTTCGATAAAAGGGTTATCGCTGCAGATGCGGAAAAAATAATCAGGGCGCAATGAAATTGACTGAAAGAAATTTTTATATCTCTTATATACATTGCTTTCGTCGCCGCGGAAATAGCGGATATTTTTCCGTTTCAGATGTTCAACCAGCGGGTCGTCTTGGGACTTATTCGTAGTAAGCACAATAACATTTAAGTCGTCCGAAAAGTTCGCCATCATTACGCGCTTATAAACAATATCGATCAGAGTATAGTCTTTATATATTTTTTCGAGAGCCTTGCCGGGGAATCTTGTGGACTGCATCCGCGCTTGAATTAAAAAATTGAAATTCATTTTTTACCTTTCATTAAAATTAAATTCGGTTCGTTCATAAATTT
>CAYNUJ010000247.1:0-4144 GCA_964400095.1 uncultured Melioribacteraceae bacterium | reverse complement strand
TCTACCTTGCCGTAGTTTATAAATTCGGAATGTTTGTTTTCCTTTTTCCATTGATTGATTAAAGCGGGGATAAAATAGATACCCGGTTCAATTGTAAAGACAAATCCCGGCTGATGTTTCTTTGCGAGGCGGAGATACGCCAATCCGAATTGCGAACTCCGTTTTATTTCGTCGTTGTACCCAACGTAGTTTTCGCCGAGACCTTCCATATCGTGTACGTCAAGTCCGAGCATATGACCCAAACCATGCGGAAAAAACAAGGCATGCGCTCCTTCTTTTACGGCATCCTTTACGTCGCCTTTCATTAAACCGATTGCTTTCAATCCCTCGGCAATTGTTTCCGCGGCTTTAAGATGAATGTCTTTATTGTAAACGCCCGGTTTCACCATATCGATAGCCGCAAGCTGCGCGTTGAGAACGGTTTCGTAAACGGCTTTTTGCTTATCGGAAAATTTTCCGTTTACCGGAAAAGTTCTGGTAATATCGCTCGCGTAATGCTCCAAAGATTCCGCGCCGGAATCGAGAACCGCGAGATCGCCGTCTTTCATTTCGTTATTGTGATACGGGTTGTGAAGAGTTTCTCCGTGAACGGAAAAAATAACTGGGAACGAAACTCCGTTTCCGGCTCCGAGCGTAATTCCTTCTACCGCGCCGTAAATATCGCGTTCCATCATTCCAGGCTGAGTCATCCTCATAGCGAGTGCGTTCATCACATAACTAATATTAAGCGCGAATTCTATCTCGGCAATTTCTTCTTCCGACTTAACAGAACGCTGAGAAATTACCGCTTTTATCAGTTCCTCCGATGCGTAATCGTTAATGCGCGAGGGTCTGTAACCGAGCCATGTGGCGAATAACAATTTTGTTTCAGCGCGATACTGAGGCAGAAAGTGAACTTTACGTCCGGTGTGAGTTTGTTTTCTGAAATAATTCTCCAACTCTTTAACGGGAAGTACTTTTGCCGCGCCAATCAATCCGGCTTTTTCTTCCGGAGCTTTATCCGGACCGCTCCAAACTATATCGTCAATCTCTCTTTTATCTGCAAATAAAATCGATTCGTTATTGTCGAGATCAATTGCTCCGTAAACATTCGGTTCGTCCAAACCAAAGTAGTAGAGGAAACTGCTGTCCTGGCGGAATTTGTAAACATTGGAGGGGTAATTCATCGGCGATTCAAAATTACCCGGAAAAAACAGAATTCCCGATGAAAGTTCAGCGGTCAATCTGTTTCTTCGGTTAACGTAAATTTCTTTTGCAAACATAATTATCTCCGAGTAATTATTTGTTTTTGGAGCAAATATAATGAATTTAAAAAGTTTATCATAAAGATGCCTTATTGTCTAAAATCACAAAGACATAAATTATCTTGAAATTATGACTTTCTTTGCTTAATATAATTTTAATTTTATCAATTTTAGGGAACGAAAATGAAGTCTATAAATCTTCTGCCGATTGTTCTTCTTTTATTTATTTCGTGTTCAAAAGAGGAATCGAATTCTAAAAATAATGTTTTACCTCCCAATAAAAGCCGACAGGCAATAGTAGAAAATAAATCAACTATTAAAGCGGAAATAATAGAGATTGAAAAAAAGGACGGCGGAAGCTATATATTAACGGCAAAAGCTTTGGATGTTGCAGACGATCCGGGATATGAAAATATCGCCGTCTCGGGCGAGATATATAAATTGACTCCTAATTTTTCGCTCGATCCGCTCGGCAATAAATCTAACAACGAAAAAAACAAGAGATTGGAGGAATTACTAAAGCGGAATGCCGGAGATACTCTGTTTTTGGAAATCAGCCTCAGTCAAAAGGACGGATGGATAATTAATAAAGTTTTAGAAAAGGAGTAAATAATGAAACAAATAAAATATAGAGGAATGTTTTTCCTTTTATCTATTATCGCGTCATTCATTCTTACCGATACGGTGGTTGATAATTATTCGTCTGATAATTCATTTTTGAGGATGCGGATTGAAAAGAAGAAACACGCCGAACCGACATTCGGAAACCCGTCCGGAGCCATTGAATATTACTTCAGGCAAAGGGCGTATCCAACGGGCAAAATTCCGGAAGGCTGGCGTTCGAACGCGATGATAGAAATAGCCAAAATGAAGAAATTAGATAAAATATCGGCTTCGCAGATTGGCGAGTGGACTGAATTAGGACCGGATAATATCGGCGGGAGAGTACGGTCTATTTTAGTCGATTACAGCAATTCCAATAATATTTACGTCGGCTCTGTAAGCGGCGGCGTTTGGAAATCTACCAACGGCGGCGATTCATGGTTCCCGTTAAAAGACGATATGGAAAATCTTGCCGTCTGTTCTCTGGTTATGGATCCGACCAACTCGAATATTATTTACGCGGGCACCGGCGAAGGGTATTTTAATTTCGACGCTAAGAGAGGCGAAGGTATATTTAAAACCACCGACGGCGGTTCAACCTGGACAAGATTAACGTCCACAAATAATTCTGATTTTTATTACGTCAATAAACTTATGATTGATCCATCGACAAATATTTTATGGGCGGCAACTCGTAAAGGGCTATTTAAATCCTCGAACGGCGGCGGTTCGTTTACCGCAATACTCAAAGGTCAGAATAACGGAAATGTTCACTGTACCGATATCGAAATCGCTTCATCTTCTCCGTCGAAAATTTTTGCTTCGTTTGGATTGTTCAATGAATCCGCTATTTACAGAAGCGTTGACGGAGGCGTTTCATTTTCCACCAATTTTTCCCAAACGGGTCACGGAAGAATTGAACTTGCAATCGCGCCTTCAAATCCGAATTATGTTTACGCTTCGTTTTTGGATTTGAATACCAACGGAGTGGGAATAATTTCAATTACTACCGACGGCGGAGATAACTGGAGCAACGTTACCGTACCCGGTCCTAATTTTACCGGCTCCGACAATTACGCCGGGACGCAAGCATGGTACAACAATATATTATCTGTCGATCCCGAAGACCCCGCGAAAATTTTTGCGGGCGGAATTGATTTCTGGAGATCTACTGACAGCGGCGGCGCCTGGAGACAAGTATCCAATTGGTATTCATTCCCGAGTTATGAGTATATTCACGGCGATCATCACGCAATAGTCTTCGATCCCAACAATTATAATGTCGTTTATCTTGGCACCGACGGCGGCATTTATAAATCAACCGACCGGGGCGTTACTTGGAAAGCGAAAAATAACGGATTGGCAATTACTCAGTTTTACTACGGAGCGGTGGATCAGTCTTCGGACATATTTTACGGCGGGACGCAGGATAACGGGACGCTGAAATCCGTGGGAACTTCCAAGTGGTCCGAAATTCTCAGCGGCGACGGCGGCGCGACCGAAGTAGATTTTAACAATCCCAATATCGTTTATGCGGAGTATGTGAAATTAGCTATGTTTAAATCCACCGACGGCGGAACTACATTTAACAAAATAATGACCGGCATTCCGTCCGGAGATCAATTTTGGGACGGGACAACCGACCGCGTCGAATTTATAGCGCCTTTCGAGATGGACGCTAACAATTCTCAATATTTAATTGCAGGCACTTACAGGGTTTTCAAATCGACGAACGGCGGATTAATATGGAGCGCGATTTCGGATGATTTAACTGGAGACGGCAGCGGATCTTCAGGCGCGACTATTTCCACTTTGACGGTAGCTCCGGGAAATTCCGATGTTATTTATGCGGGCTGTTCAAACGGAGTAATTCAAGTTACTCAAAATAACGGCGCAGCTTGGACAAACATTAGCTCCGGACTGCCTAATTTATACTGCACAAGAATTAAAGTTTCATGGTCTTCCCCCGGCACGGCGGTGGCGGTTTTCTCAGGATACGCCGGCGGTCAAAAAGTTTTCAAAACTACGGATTACGGTTCAAAGTGGAATAATATTTCAGGTAATTTACCGAACATTCCGGTTAACAGCGTATTACTGTCAACCGATGACGATAACGTTATTTTTGCCGGAACCGACCTCGGAGTTTTCGTTACAATCGATAACGGCGCAACTTGGAACGCAAGAAATAACGGTCTGCCGAATGTTGTAGTTTCGGATCTCGATTACAGGGTGGACGATAAAATATTTGCCGCCACTCACGGAAGAGGAATGTTCAGCGCGGATATCATTGAGTTAAC
>CAYNUJ010000246.1:0-4160 GCA_964400095.1 uncultured Melioribacteraceae bacterium | reverse complement strand
ACGGCGGAGTTTTTATATGCGACGAAGTGCAGACGGGATTCGGAAGAACCGGAAAGCGGATGTTCGGAATTCAGCATTGGGAAGTCGAGCCCGATATTATGACTTGCGCCAAAGGAATTGCAAACGGAACGCCGCTCGGCGTAACTATGGCAAGAACCGAAATTGCAGACAGCTTCACCGGATTGACGATTTCCACTTACGGCGGGAACCCCGTTTCGATGACCGCCGCGCTGGCTACAATTGAAGTGATTGAAGAAGAAAATCTCGCCGAGAACGCTTTTGAAGTCGGAGCTTATTTGAGAGACGGTTTGGAAGCTCTGCAGGAAAAATATCCGGCAATCGGAGACGTGAGAGGAATGGGACTGATGCAGGCTCTCGAATTTGTGGGCGAGAATAAAATTCCCGACCCGGGTATTGTGAAAAAGCTTTTCGAAGAGATGAAAAAAGAAAAAGCGCTAATCGGTAAAGGCGGATTGTACGGAAACGTAGTTCGAATTGCCCCTCCGCTGAATATAACCAAAAGTGAAGTGAGCGATTTTCTAAAATGTATGGATAATGCGCTGAGTAGGATTACGATAGTTTAATTGTAAATTAGATAATAAATAAGAATGAATGATTGCAAGTAACTAAATGAAAAATTTTCGTATATATTTAATTATTTTCTTGTTGTCCGCTGTTATCAAACTACACGGACAAAGTAGCAATGAAACAGAACTGGTAGGACGATGGGCTGCCGGTTCTCCGAATGCGTTTACCGTTGAAAATAATATTATTTATACCGGCAATGGCGGTATTCTGCAAATTATTGATTTATCCGATGTAAACAATCCTATATTGCTGGGTCAGGCGATTACGGACGGCGTTATAAACGACGTAGCTAAATCGAATAATTATGTTTACTTAGCCGAGAAGGGAAAAGGAATAAAAATCATCGACGTAAGCAATTCCTCCAATCCGATTCAAGTTAGCGAGATACTTCTTCCCGGTCCAGCTAATAAATTAGTTGTAAATAACCAAACACTGTGCGCTGCGGAAGGAAGATACATTGATAATCAATGGTTCGGGGGATTGAGAACTATAGACGTTTCAGACCCTCTCAATCCAAATACATTAGGTTTCTATGGTTCTCCAAGTAGAATAAATTTTATCGCTTTGGTTGGCGATTATGTTTATATGGATAAAGATTTAGCGAAAATGTTAATTATCGATATTTCAAATTTGAGTAATCCAATTTTAATCGATTCGGTAAATACGAGTTTCGGCGGCGCTTTTGTTGCGGACAATCTTTTATATGCGGTTTCTGAGATGTCCAATGATAAAGGATTAATAATATTTAACGTATCAAATCCGGTGAATCCGATATTAATTAGTCAAACCATATTACCTTTTGGTGCAATTGATGTTACTGTATCAGGAAATTATGCCTTTATAACTAATGGAGTTTTTTCGGGTAGTAATATCTCGAAAGCAGGACAACTTCGGGTTTTTGATATTACAGATCCTACAAACCCAACAGAGATAGGATTATATGAATCTCCGGGAAATGTTGATAATCTATCAGTAATTAATAATACTATAATAATTAGTGAAGGCAATTATTTCACATCGAATTCGAAAGAAGGCAGCGGGTTACGAATTATTGATATAACCGACCCGGTTTCGCCGGAACCTATTGGTTTTTATGAACTGCCCGGTAAATCTAAATATGTAGCAGTTCGTAATAAATATGCGTTTGTATTAACACGTTTTGGCGGAATCAGTGTGGTTGATATTCAAGATATATCTGCTCCAACGCAAATTGGCTATTACAATAGTCCGGGTGAACCATTAGATATATCCTTACAAGGGAATTTAGCTTATTTGGCAGATGCTAATGCATTGCGGATTATAGATATTTCCGATGTAACAAATCCGGTTGAACTCGGCAGTTATGCTTCAGACGAATATTTACTAAAGGTTGACGTTCAGTGGAATTTTGCATTTGTTCTTTCATACGGCAAAGGCATGTGTGTTTTTGATATTTCAAATCCTTCGGATATTAATAAAGTTGGGTTTTTAGACTTGAGTTGGTTAAACCTTGCGTCAATCTTAGTAGAAGACAATTATGCTTACATTGGCGGTGAGACTACCGATCATTGGGGAGGAGCAGGTTATATTGAAATTATCGATATAGCAGAACCTTCCAACCCGAGAAAAGTAGGAGAGTATTGGGGCGGCGGGCTTGGCTGGCAAGGCGTATATTTACCTGCTGATTTAGAATTAGATGGTAAATATTTGTATGTAGCGAACAAAACGTATTTGGATATTTTGGACGTTTCAGATCCAACGACTCCGGTTATCGTGTCAAGCGCTACAGCATTCGCCAAAGAAATTGAAGTTTATAAAAATTATACCTTTGTATCCTATCCGTCGTATGGTTTAATGATATTTGATATTACTGACCCTGCCGCTCCTGAGTTTGTAGAATTTTATGACAAAAATCGTAACATTGGTAGTCTTTCAATTTCTGATGGTGAAATATTTGCGGCAGCGGGAGAAAACGGTGTGTTGATTTTTCATAATGACCTTATTACAAATATTGAAAAAGAATTAGGGACTACTCCGATTCAATTTTCACTGTATCAAAATTATCCTAATCCCTTTAACCCAACTACGGTTATCGGTTATCAATTGCCGGTTGAGGGATTTGTTAAACTAACAATATATGAACAGCTCGGGAGAGAAATTACAACGATTGTGAACAAAGCGCAGAACGCCGGAAGTTATAAAATTAATTTTGACGGTTCTTCACTCGCTTCGGGAATATATTTCTACAAACTTACTTGGGGTTCGTTTTCATTAACCCGCAAAATGCTTTTGCTAAAATGATGAAAGTATTAAAAAGTAAAAATATAAAAATATGCCGTATTAATGCGGTGATTAAATAATTAAAACTTTTTTGATTAGAAGAATGGTTAGATATAAATACATATTAATTTTCTCTTTCAGTTTACTGTTTCAGTTTGCAATTTTTGCACAAAATGATTGGGTTTGGGTTGGACCTGATTCAACATCAGTTAGTTTTGTTTATGCAAAAGCTGATACAGTTTATATTCGCAATGCTGAAAATTATAGAAGTATTGATGGCGGCGGAACATGGGATTTATTAGATGATACTAACCCGGAGTTTGGCGGCGGTTACGCCCTAAAGGCGGTTTACTCAAAAAATTCGGATATAATCTATATGATGGATTATAATCGTAAACCTTGGAAATCAACAAATGGCAGCATAAGCTGGGTATCATTAATACCCGAAGATAAACCTTGGTCTGAAGAAGCATGGGTGAAAAAACTATACGTTTCTCCACATAATCATAATGTTTTGTTTCTGATAGTAAGAGAAGGCCGCACTCAATCAATCGATAGACTATACCGTACAACAAACAGTGGAATTACTTGGGATAATTTAGGCGCTTTCTTGGGTTCCAGCCATGGAAATGAACTTAGTTTTGCTTTTGACCCTGTAGATACCACAAAAATGTATGTTAGTGGTTATGATAATTATCTTAATTCTTTATTTTTTGCAAGTTATGATTTTGGTGAAAATTGGTCTGTGCTTTCGAATAATTTTTCACAGCGGATACTTGTTGATTGGAGTGATAATAATAGAATCTATTCGTTTGTTTTTCCAAAACGCTCCGATGATGGGGGAAGAAACTGGGTATATATAAATAGTGGAATATTTGCCGATATTTATTTTACGAGCATAATTGATCCATATGATTCATCTGTTTTATACATGACGACAAATGTTGGTATTTATAAAACAACAAATAGAGGCGATCTTTGGTTATTAATGGAGGGAACAGATACTTTAGGCTTAAAGCTTTCATCGGGAACTTACCCTAAAAACTTATTTATTGATTCAAAAAGTAATAAATTATATGTCGGTACAGGACAAGGACTATATAAATATGATTTACTAGTATCGGTAAAAGATGAAAAGGAGAATATCCCTAAAGATTTTGTTCTATATCAAAACTATCCTAATCCGTTTAATCCTACTACAGTTATCGGTTATCAATTGCCGGCTGGGGGATTTGTTAAACTAAAAATATATGACCAGCTCGGGAGAGAAATTACAACGCTTGTGAACAAAGCGCAGAACGCCGGAAGTTATA
>CAYNUJ010000245.1:0-4168 GCA_964400095.1 uncultured Melioribacteraceae bacterium | reverse complement strand
CAGCTCGGCGTCGTCCCAATCAACCTCGTCTCTGTTTTCCGATTCATGTAAATTGAGTTCCCGAATAAAATTTTGGACTTTGAAATCCGTTACGCTGTTTTTAGTTAATTCCAGCAATCGGTTAAAATCTCCTTCTTTTACTTCGCCTGCTTTACCGAGTAAACCTTTTATTGCTCCGGCAAGAGAGAGTTTTGATACTTTTTTTGAAGCCCATTTTTTTGCCAGTTTCGAAATGTTTATTTTTTGCTTCCTTTCCATAAACGATTTATTGGATATCCATCCAATATCCCCTTTCACCGTTCTTACCCGGCTCCATTTCCCGTTATCCTCCAATACATTTACTTTTTCTCCCGAAGGTAGAATATCGGTTAATTTATAATAAACGCCCGGACCTTCTCTTAAGTAGTTGCTCGAGCGGCGAGTTTCTCTTATCCCCTGAGCAACAGCATATTGCGCCATAATAAAAATCAATGTCAATATTATCTTAATAGTCTTATTTTGTTGCAGCATAAAATACTCCGTTCCAATTTTCATCTGGTTCTTTTATTAAAAAATCGTCGCATCTCTGAATATAAACGGAACATGCTTTATCCGAAGGTCTAATTTTATGCGCATTAATAAAACTCTCTTTGGCTTTTTCCCATTTCCTTTCTCTATAAAGCTCTAATCCGTTTTCAAAATAATTTATAAATTTTATTAGATTCGGCGCGATTAAATCTTTTGATTCAATAAGCTCATATACTCTAACCGGTTTTTCTTTCCCTTTGACCGCAATTAAATCTATTTCACGGAAAATAAATTCTTCCTCGCAAAGTAGAACTGTGCTTTCAGCGGCTAAAATATTAGTGCCGAAAACCTTATTCATTCCTTCTAATCGTGACGAAAGATTTACCGCGTCTCCGATTGCCGTAAAATCCATCCTTCTCGAAGTTCCGATATTCCCCAAAATCATTTTACCCGTGTTCAATCCGATTCTTGTAACGAATACTGGTAGATTATCGTCCAATTTAATAGTATTCAATTCTTTTTGAATGAGCAGCGCGGTTTTACACGCTTGAATCGCGTGATCTTCCGTAAGGAGCGGAGCGCCGTAAATTGCCATAATTCCGTCGCCAATGTATTTATCAAGCATCGCTTTATGATCTAGAATGACATCGCTTACTTTCTCAAAATACTGGTTTAAGTAGTAAACCAATTCTTTCGGCTCTAATTTTTCGGAAATGGATGTGAATCCTTCGATATCGGAGAAAAATACCGTCGCGGTAATTTCACGACCTGTTAAATCAATTTGATTGGAATTTTTGATTATCTCATCCACAATGGCGGGACTAACATATTTTGAAAATAACTGCTTTAATTCTCTTTTCTCTCTGCCTTCAAAAACGTAAACAATAATCAACGAAGCAATCAAAGTTAGTAGTACATCGAAGATAGTGGAAATAACCGGAAGTTGAATATTTATCAGGAATAGCCCCTCGGAAATAAATATTAGAACCAATAGCAGGGCTATTGAGTAAGCAACGCTTCTATAAATTTTCTGATAAAACAATATTAAGTAGCCAACAAATAAGATGACAAATAGATTGAATAAAATTAAAACTATTTCCGGAATTACAAACAGAAAATCATCTTTCAATAGATTATTTAGAACAGTCGCGTGAATTTCCATTGAAGGAAATATTCCCAGCTTACTCATGGGCGTAGCGTTGTAATCAAGCAAACTTGGAGCCGTGCCGCCAATAAATACGATTTTATCACGCATTACACTTGGATTCACAATGGGCATTTCACCATTTTCGAGCTTTACTTCTGATAAAATAATTGAAGCGATTGAATAATACTTAAAAGTTCCTTCCGGTCCCCCTTTGCCGTACCAGTTAATCAATACTTCATTCTTGTGAATAACTTCAGGTGATTTTCTGCTTTTATCTAATATTTTGAAAACGCTGAAGGGAAGGCTATAGTAATAACGATTCCGTACTTTATAAGCAGGCGAAACAGAACGGATTATTCCGTCTTCGCCCGGAAGAAGATTTGCGATTCCCAAATTAATATTATCGATTAGATATTTTCCGTTTGGCAGAATTAAATTAGAATAGTTTGGAATTTCCCATTTGAGCGAATCGTCAACGCTAAACTTGGATAATACGTTTTTATTTTGAACCGTCGAATCGTTGGAAGAGATTGCAATAAGAAAAGGATTGGGGCATTTCCGCAAAGCAGAAATTAACGACGAATCGCTTTCCCCGCCGTCTGATTCTATCTCCTTTAATCGGCTTGAAAGATCTATATCAATTACCGCGGCTTTAACTCCGGAACGGTTAAGAAAGTCGATTGTTTTTGCGTAAAAAATCCTTGGCCAAGGCCAAGCCACTTGTTCTTTATCGAAAAAATTCAAACTGCTTTGATCTATTGCAATAAAGACAATATTTGTATCCGCCTTATCAATTCTATTCCGGTTCTGAAATTTATAATCGAGAAACTCCGTTTCTATTGGAGCAAAAAGTCCAATATTTTCCACGATTATTCCTAATATAAGAATTCCAGCCGTGAGTAGATAATACCAAGTTTTTGTGTTTTGAGTTTTCATAAGATAAATTAAGTATCTCCGCCCGACGATATTACTTATTAACTTCGGAGTTCAACTCATTGAATAACTCGGTTTCTTTTAGCTTATTCAACAGCAGTTCATCTTTTCGGATACTCTTAAGAAATGTTCTTCTGGCCTCGCCTATCGGATACTCCATCAGGACGTATGCTCGCCAAAACTTACCGTCCCTTTCATATGTCTGCTCTTTAACGCTGCTTCCGTTTAGAGTAACATCAACTACCGATTTCGTAGCGATTGCAAATTGACGGGCTAATTCGGTGTCTTCACCCGAACCTGTTTCTTGGATAAATCTTTTCTGCAATTCTTTAATATTTGATTCTACTTGTCTCCCAAGTTCCGCACGCGAGTCCATAATCGCTTTTTCGAGCGCTAATTGCATATCCCTGGAAACCGCGGTCCTTGCGGCGTAAATATAATCAGCACTGCTGGGCGGTTCTTCAAACCAATCGGGAATATCTCCTTCGTCAACTTCAAGAAAATTTTTAGGACTGCTGCATTGAATGAATGTTAATAATAGAAAGACTAAAAGGACAAATGAAGGCTGAAATATTTTCACATTGTTCATAGATTGCTCCGATGATATAGTATAGATTATTACGTTTTATATTGCTCTTTGTTATTATATCGAAATGAGAATTTATGACAGAAATAATATTCTAATAACATCTGAAATTTATGTACAAGAACGAGTGCATTTATATTTTAATTTACTTATAATTTTATTCAAAACAAATACATCTTAAGTTATTATAAAATAGGACGTTACGTCCATTTTTGCTTTTAATAATATCAATTGAAATTACAAATTAAACAATATTAAGACTTTCACGAAACAGACCTATACCAATCCCAAAAGATAAAGACTATAATTGCAAGCAATATTATTATTGTTGTTAATAGTATCATAAACCGTCTAATAAATAATTGATTAATGAGGCAATAATAATGCCATCTATATTTCTTTCATTTTAGTTTGTTTTTAAAGGGTAGCATTTTAAAACTATCAACTCACTTTATAGCTACTATAAAGAGAGTTTATATCTAAATTTATTCTCGGTTTTTCATAAATGCCCTTATAACAAGACTGACTCCCACGATTTCGTAGTCCCAGCTCATCTCCGTAAATTGTGCGAAGACGGAAGCGCTTTTCTAAAAAAGTCCAGTGGAGAGTTTACAATAACTTCGGATGGAGACCGTAGAAAAGAAAAAACAAACGCGGCGCAGAACCGCGAGGGGGTTCAATTGGGATAATTATAATTTGATAAGATAGAATTTTAAATCATAAATAATCATAATCAATCATGACAATCAGCGTTCCTACGATTTCAGAATACCGGAGTAGCGCCACAGATTCTTCTCCCGACTTTGTCGTCGGGATCAGAATGACACACGGAGAATATTTCTGTCTGCTTTGTCTGCTCGCTGAATAAATCTTAGTTTTTACAACCTATTTCAGGACAAGACATGATTAAGAAATACTTAGATTTTCACCCCCATTTGCACGGAAATATATTTTTTCATTTCCTTTTTCCCAATTCCTTTGGGAGAGGAATAAAG
>CAYNUJ010000244.1:0-4193 GCA_964400095.1 uncultured Melioribacteraceae bacterium | reverse complement strand
AAGCCGGTATGACAGTAGCCGCCACTTTTCCCGCCGCTGTTATAGCTATGGCGGTTTTAAGAGTTTTTAAAGGAAACATTCTCGAAGAGAACATTGCCCGTACTACCGCTTCTGTAGGCGAAGCTCTCGCAGCCGGAGCGATTTTCACCATTCCCGCGTTCGTTATAAGCGGCGTTTGGGATGAATTCAATTATTGGGAAAGCACTATGCTGATGCTCGTCGGCGGTATTCTCGGAGTTCTTTTAATAACTATTTTGAGAAAAACCCTCGTCGAAGACAATTCCCTCCCCTTCCCCGAATCCCAAGCCTGTTCCGAAATTGTTAAAGCCGGGCAAGGCGGAAGAACCGGAGCGAAATACGTTATGGCTACTCTCGGACTCGGAGCTTTGATTGAAGTTTTTAAAAATCCCAACGGAATCACTTTAATTAAAGACAGCGTAAAAGGATTCTGGCAGTTCGGATTGTCGAAAATTAATATGCTCAACGGAAACGGGGATGTTGTAGCCGCTATTAAACAAAAAGGCGGATTTTTGGTTGAAAGTCCGACAGCTTCGCCCGCCTTTTTAGGCGTTGGATATATTATCGGATTCCGACTCTCGGCTATTACTTTTTCCGGCGGAGTATTCGGATGGATATTTTTAATGCCAATTGTTCTCTTTTTGATGTACGGAGATTTAAGTCCGCTTGTTAGCGACGGAGGCAATTGGGTGCAAGTGGCAAAAACCGCTTACAACGCTACGGTAAAACCGATTGCCGTAGGCGGTATGCTGGTGGGAGCTTTTTATACTTTATTTAAAATGAGAAGCAGCCTTCTTCAAGGAATAGGAAAAGGTTTCAGAGATATAAAAGCCGCAAAAAGCGGTACAAAGAAAGAAGCGATAAGAACGGAAAAAGATCTCCCGTTCGATCAGGTTTTAGTTGCCTTCGGCGTTATATTTTTAGCGATGATATTTTTATACAGCGCTTTCACGCACGATTTCGGCAGCGCAATTGTCGCGGCTTTGGTTATGGCGTTTGCAGCGTTCGTATTTGCCGCGGTCGCCGGATATTTGGTCGGTGTTATTGGCAGTTCTTCGAATCCTATTTCCGGATTGACGCTCTCCACTCTTTTGATAGCCGCGATCTTAATGGTTCTTATAGGAATGAAAGGAGATTCGGGAGTTATCGCGGCTCTTGCCATCGCTTCCGTAGTTTGCGTGGTTGCCGGAGTTGCCGGCGATATGATGCAGGATCTGAAAGTCGGACAACTGCTCGGCGGTACGCCCTGGAAAATGGAATTGGGCGAATTAGTCGGAGTTGTATTTGCCGCGGCAATAATGATTTTTCCCATTATGCTTCTCCACGAAGCTAACGGGATAGGCAGCGACGCGCTTCCCGCTCCCCAAGCCGGACTAATGGCAATGATAAGCAAAGGGATCATCGGCGGAGAAATGGCTTGGCCCCTTGTTATAGCCGGAATGTTTTTCGCTATCGGACTAATATTAATCGAAGCTCCCTCTCCGATGCTTATTGCCGTCGGAATGTATCTGCCGTTTAACACGACATTCGCAATATTTGTGGGTGGAGTTATTAAATACACGGTGGACAAAATGGCTGAGAAACATGTTCAAAACAATGCGGACAGAGAGGTGGTAAACAATACCGGATTGCTTTTAGCTTCGGGACTTGTAGCCGGAGAAGCGTTAGTAGGAATTATTCTCGCCGCGTTCGTAGCGGGGGGAATCAGTCTGAAGAATGTTTTCGGCATCCCCGCCGAATTCGAAGGTTATTGGATACTGGGAGTATTGATTTTCGCCGCGTTAGGATATGTTTTAATCCGTTATCCTATCAAAGAATTACTCGCCGTTAAAAATTCTAAATAATTTAATTAGGGGAACTCGCTTCTTGAGTTCCCCCTTCTAATTAAGGTTATAAATATGTCAGAAACTGCAACGAATAAAGCATATTCCAAACCGGAGCCGAGCGCGATTTTCAGGTGGGTAATCCTGATATTTATTTCGCTTGCCATGTTCGGAAATTATTATATTTACGACAGCATCAGTCCCCTCGCCGACGTATTGGCGAAGCAGTTGAATTTTTCCGATTCTAATATCGGAATGCTCATGGGCATTTACAGCGTACCGAATATTTTTCTCGTGCTAATCGGAGGAATAATTATCGATAAGTTCGGCACACGGATTTCCTCTTTAACATTTGCCGTTCTCTGTATGTTCGGAGCAATAATTACGGCTTTTTCGGGCGGCGATTTGACGTTAATGGCTATCGGCAGACTCGTTTTCGGTCTCGGCGCGGAATCGTTGATTGTGGCAATCACTACCGTGCTCGGCAGATGGTTCAAAGGAAAGCAGCTATCCTTTGCCTTCGGGGTTAATCTCACAATCGCGAGACTCGGATCGTTCACTGCGTTTAATTCCCCTACTTGGGCAAAAAGTTTGTACGCAGATTGGCAGGCTCCTTTATTAATTGCGGTCGCAGCGGGAATAATTTCCGTCGTTTCCATTATTGTTTATTGGGGCATGGACGTTTACGCGGAGAAGAATTTCTCGATGCGTCCCGTGCCTAAACAGGACGAATTTAGAGTTAAGGAAATATTTTCATTCAGCGCTTCTTTCTGGTACATCGTTCTGCTTTGCGTTACATTTTATTCGGCTATTTTCCCATTCGAAACTTTTGCGGTGAAATTTTTTATCGACGTACACGGCGTAAGCAGATCCGAAGGCGGATTTCTGATAAGCATGATAAAAATTTTCGCGATGATACTATCGCCGCTTTTCGGACTGTTGTCTGATTACATCGGCAAGCGTTCCTTTATGATGATGATAGGCTCAATTCTATTGATTCCTATTTATCTGCTGATGAATTACACGCAGCTTTCTCTTTACATTCCGATGGCGATGATGGGATTTTCGTTCGCTCTCATCCCGGCGGTTATGTGGCCCTCTGTGGCTATAATTGTGAATGAGAAAAAACTCGGCACCGCGTACGGTCTGATGACAATGATACAGAATATAGGATTGGCGGGATTCAACTTTTTAATCGGGTGGACCAACGACATTTCGGGCGGATATTCTGCGGGAATGTGGTTATTTTCACTGTTGGGATTTTTCGGTTTATTCTTTGCGTTTATGCTCAGAAAAAGCGAAATGGGACCAAACGGACACGGATTGGAAAACGGAATTAAAAGGTAATGTGAAATGGAAGATAATTTGGATTTATATCCTCTTCGGAATTGCAAATTCATTGAAGAAGAAGGACTTATAACCGTTACGTTTTATAAAGAAAAACTTAACTGGTTCGATAGAACGATATTTAAGAAATGGGCTTCCAAACCGATGAAAATTGATTTGGACAATTTAGGCACATTTGTATGGAAACAGTGCGACGGGAAAACTTCGGTGCGTGAAATAGCTCGGCAGCTTAAGGAAGAACTTGGAGACGAATTTGAAAAACCCGAAGAACGCGTTTCATTATTTGTCAAACAGCTCTTTCACGGAAAACTGATAACTTTATATCAAAAAGAAGAGTAAAATATAATAGGATGTTTTTAGTATATTTAATAACAAATTATTTTGGTTTGCTATGAAAAAATTGATGACCATTGTTATACTCCTCTCGTTTTACGGAGGAATACACGCACAGAGCTGCGGATTCAGTTGTCTGGGACTCTCGGGAATTTACGCCGGATATACAATTCAAGAATATGACGGCACAAATTTAAATAAATATATACTTAACAGCATAAATGCTGATAAACTTATAGGCGCCGCGCCAGCATTCAAAAGAGCCGAAGGCTACCGTTTCGGGTCGAATATATTCCGCGCGGAATTCGATAACTATTTTGTCTCCGCTAAAGGATTTTATCAATTGCTAAAGGAAGAGAATGATTTTATTCAGCAGATAGATGCGCTTAAAAGAATTGATAAATATTCGCTGAAATTAAATTACTGGGGTTTGGGCGTCGATTTCGGCATTCCGATATTTAGTTTTTTGGATCTAAAATTGGTCGAAGGCGGAATAACTTTTTTTGACGTTAAATTAACGCACCAGCGGTCTGAAAACGGAAACGCAGTCAGCAAGATGGAATACGAATCCGCAAAAGTTGATATGAGCTATTACGTCGGGACGGGAATAATCATAAACATCATTCCTAATTACGTCAGCATCGAAGGAACCGCAAGTTACAATATTTTCAC
>CAYNUJ010000243.1:0-4205 GCA_964400095.1 uncultured Melioribacteraceae bacterium | reverse complement strand
CAGAAAAATTATACCCGACCAGCTTAAATATCTCAGCCACGGTTTCGGTTTATTTTCATCAGGCATAAAATCGGCTGTTACAACTTTATAATTAATTATAGCGAAAACAGGCGCTGCGAGGAACGAGACAATTGTGGCAAAATCGAGCAATGTTTTTAATCCGCTCGTAAAAAAGAATATTATCGCGACTGAAAAAATCGCCATTATTATTCCGCTTATCCAGTAAAGTTTACCGGTGTCGAATTTTAATTTTTTGTTAATCAATTCCGCGCAGCCCGCTAACGTGCGCGGGTAAGCGTCGAATACCGTTAGAGCCGTGCTAGCCATAGTTATAAATACAATTGTCGATATTATTATTTCGCTCCAGCCTCCGATTGTTTTTGTATAAAGGGCAACTAACTGCGACGAAAAAACAATTCCGCTGTTGGAAAATTGCTCTCCGGTTCCAAACATAACGAAAGCGCCTAATCCGACAAAAAAGAGCGCCATTATCGTGGTTCCGATATAACCGATGTGAAAATCGATCAGCGATTCTTTTAAAGTCGGTTTGTAATTTGTTTCTTTTGTTCTTTCCAAAGCCCAAAGCGAGGGCCAGACGGAAACTTCAATCGGAGCGGGCATCCACCCCATCAGCGCCAATAGAAACGCGATTCCCGCAGCGTTCCATAGTTGCGGTTCGGTAACCGACTCTTGTGCGGGATTCCCGCCCAAACCAAGCGCGACAAAAACGGTAATAACCGTTGTAACCGCCAGCAAGCTGACCATTACTTTCATCACTTTATCAAGCGCCTTGTAACGCCCGATGAATAAAAGCAGTAAACTTATCGCCAAAACTAAAACGCTAATAGACTGAATTGAATAATTCAAGCCGAAGAGATTTGCGGTTAACCCCGCGGTAACAAGAGTAATTGCCGCGCCGTTAATGATTGCCGTAAAAATATTAAGAATAAAAAAAAGAATTACAACTCCTTTGCCCAACTTTAAATATCCCTCAAGTATCGATTCGCCAGTCACGGCGGTGTAACGGTGTCCGTATTCAAAAAAAGGATACTTGAAAATATTAATAAGAATAACAATCGGTATCAATTCCAACCCGAAATTTGCTCCGGCTCTTGTAGATTGGATTAAGTGGGAGCCGCCGATAGCCGCGCCTGCAAATAAAATTCCCGGTCCGATTGTTTTAAGAAGATTAGCAATATTTCTTTTCGACATTCTTTCTCTCCGAATTATTAAGTATTAAGTTCAAAATTAAACCGTCGCTCCTCCGCAGCTCGACCCCGCCCCGGCGGTGCACCCGTAACAGTGAATTCCGGTAATAATCCGTCTTCCTTCTAGAGCGCTTTCTTTAAATTCGCTCAAATGTTTCGGCGCTCCGTGATTGACTTTCATGTTCAGCATCTGATTGAAATCGCAGTCGTATAAATATCCGTCCCAGCTAACCGACAACGTAAATTTACACATCACTCCAACCGCAGCGGAAGGATTGAACGAATCGACTAACTTGCCCATGTAATCTTCGAAATTACCCGATGTTAAAAGATAATCTAAAAAACGGCTTATAGGCATATTGGTAATAGTAAAAAGATTGTTAAAATAAACTCCGAATTTATTTTCCAATTCCTGTTTGTAATCTCTTTCAAGTCCATTCTGGGAAGGGGGCAGAAAAGCGCCTATTGGGTTATAAACCAAATTGAGCGTCAATCCGGTTCCGGGTTTAGCATAGCCCAGCTCATTCAGCTTTTTAATCGCTCTAATAGACTGCTCAAACACGCCGCTTCCCCTTTGTTTATCGGTAAAACTCGCTCTGTAATACGGCAGAGAGGAAACGACCTCAACGCTGTTTTCAGCCATAAATTCCGAATAATCTTCAAATCCGTTTGCGTCAAGAATAGTTAAATTAGACCGAACCATTACGCGCTTGTTTAATTTCCTCAGTTCCTTTACAAACCATTTGAAATTAGGATTAAGCTCCGGAGCGCCGCCGGTTAAATCAACGGTGGAAGCCGAACTGTTCTTTACCGCGTTCAAACATAAAAGCATTGTTTCTTTTGTCATTATTTCTTTGCGGTCGGGCCCGGCGTCCACGTGGCAATGCTTACAGACTTGATTGCACATTTTACCGAGATTGATTTGGATTATCTCAATTTTATCCGCTTTCAATTCGCTTTCGCCGGTGGATTTGTATTTCGAATCGAAGTCCGGCAAATCGTGCAGTTCTTCCAATATGCTCAATTGCTCCATAGGCGAAGCTAATTTTTCGCCGTAAGCTTTCATACTTTTTGTTCTGCTATCTTGTCTCATCGTAATCCCTTCACATTACATCGTTAGTTTATTGTTGACATTTTTCATCTGCACTCCGTGAACCAGAGAAGCTCCGCCTCGGATAGCCGAGGCAACGTGAACCGCTTCGGTCATCTGCTCTAAATCCGCGCCCTGCTGAAGAGCATCCTGAGTATAAGCGTCGATGCAGTAAGGGCATTGAACCGCGTGCGCTACCGCAAGGGCTATAAGCGACTTTTCCCTTTTGCTTAAAGCTCCCTCCTCAAATACCGCAGAATACCATTGACTGAATTTTTTCCATAATTCCGGCGCTCCTTCATCCATTTCCGCAAAGCGGGGCAAATCCGACGGATTGTAATATGTTTCCATTCTTTACTCCGAAAAGTTGATTTTATAATTTATTAATAATTAATATGTTTACGCGCGGGTTATTTTTGCGGGGGCGCCTTCAATAGACGCGCAAGGTATGTTCTTTGCTGTGCGGCGATAAATAAAATTATCACAAATTTTTTCAGCATCGCAGCTTCTCTGTTGGCAAGCGCAGATGAGTATTGATGTAAAGCAAAGATTCTCGTATTTACCATTTTCACTAATTCGTCAAAATCATCAACGTCTCTTTTCTTTTTAAGAACCAGGATATCAATTCCGCTTTCTTTCAAAATTGCCTGAACCGATTGTAAATCTCTGCCGACGAAAAATTTTACTTTTTCCATTTTTTCTATATTCAGAGTAGCGAATGTTTCTCGGGTGAAACCAACTAAATACATCCCGCCGTCGCATGCGGGACCGATAAGGCTTTCCGCTTCGGCAAGCTGATCGAAACGGCGCTCGAAATAATTTACCGTCAATCCGTATGTATCGTTGCCGATAATAATCACATTATCATAGCCGGCGAGAAAAGCGCTTCCGAACGCGCCGCATAATTTTTCTCCGAAAGAATCTCCTTCCTGCCGGAAAACTGGAACTTTTTCATTTACCAATTCGTTTATTTCATCCGGCGAATCGGTGAAAATTAAAAAATCGTAATTGCCCTTTGAATAACAATCGGTAAAATTCCTTACCGCGGAGGAGATGTTTTTCTCAAATTTTCTCCTCTCCGCGTCATTTTTCCCTTTCCTGAATGCGTCGGCTGATGGGGAAGCGGTAAATAATATAAGAGCGTTTTTTTTCATTCAATGCCGGTTAATATTGATTTCAAATATAATTCATTTTCATTAAAAGTATTAATTTTTGCTTTCGTTTAATTTCCAATCGTAAGGAAGAAATTCTATTTCCCATTTATCACTATTTTTTTGGATATCCTCGCGGACATCATCTCTCAAATATTTCGATATTCTCAATAATATCTGATGTTCATCAGGAGCAAAATCTTCGCCGTACCAATCGAATATTTTTGAGAGATACGCTTTCCTTTTTCTAAGTTCAAAATAATTCCGCACGTAAGACGATAAAAACCTACGCGCCTGATCGTCCAACTGCCGGTCAAGTTTGTAGCCTTCAAAAGCTTCTTCCCTCAAGGGCGGACAGCTTATCGAAGCGCATACAACCGCATAGTGAATTCTCGGTTCTTTGAATTTTTTCCTTATTATTCCATGTTCAATATCGTTGAGACTTATTTCTTTTCCGTTGATTTTAAATAGTTTTTTATCCCAAACCGTTTTGCCGATAATGTGCGCTATTATTCTTCCTCCGGTGTGGAGTTCGTTAATACTTTCAATAGGATAATTATCCGTAATCACTTTCAAAGTAAAAGCGTTGTAGGCGTTGAGCCAAAAAGCCAATTGATTTTCACTCCCCGATATTGTATCCGGATTAACTATAGATATTCTCTCCGCGTAATTGTCGAGCCTATTATCGCTTTTGAGTAATTTGTAATTCACCCATCCGTCTTTCACCGCCTCATTAAGCAGCGAAGTAAAATCTCC
>CAYNUJ010000242.1:0-4232 GCA_964400095.1 uncultured Melioribacteraceae bacterium | reverse complement strand
TCCGCCAATCTAATAATTAAACATTTTACTTCCGAATGAATTCAAAAATATTTTGCGTCTGTTCAACCCGGATCTGTCATTAGGAATAATAATAAAAAAATACGAACCATGAACATTAATATAGTGATTGTATGGCTGTGAAGTATTCTCAATAATTTTTTTGTTTTTTATATAAAGAAAATATGCTAAAATAATATTGGAATTAAATTAACCTAATTTCTAATTGATCTAATTATCTAAAAAATAACCAATAACCAAATCGAATTAAAAAGAATTCTTTATTGTAAATCCGCCGCATAGATTATTTTATTGGATATTGGAAATTGTTATTTGATTAGAAATTAGAATAATTAGGTCAATTAGAAATTTTAAAAATTGGTTCTCATTCAGAATACAAGTTGATAAATATTCAATAAATTTGAGGTTTACCACTATTTGGCTTCTTGTAATTTTATTGAATGCTCGTTTTTTCAAATGGAATTATTCGTTAACTTTGCGCAATAAATTTGAGATGACTTATGGACATCAAAACATTCACTCTCAGCTTAGAGACAAAAGGCGGAACGGATATTATTGACATTACGGGAAAAGTTGAGGAAATTATTTCCGGATCCGAATTCTCCGAAGGGAGCGCTCTTGTATTCGCTCCCGGTTCTACGGCGGGAATTACTACAATTGAATATGAGCCTGGACTTTTGGCTGATTACCCGAAATTCATGGAAAAGATCGCGCCGTCGAACCAAAGATATCATCACGACGATACGTGGCACGACGGCAACGGGCATTCTCATGTGCGCGCCGCACTGCAGGGGGCGTCTTTTACGGTTCCCTTCTCCGATAAGCGTTTATTGCTGGGTACTTGGCAGCAGATAATTCTAATCGATTTTGACAACCGGAGAAGAAACAGAAATATAATCGTTCAACTTACAGGCAAATAGTTTAACATTTTATTCGGAATAAAATAATGAAAATAGTTACCGTATTCGGCAGCGCGCTTCCTTCGCCGGGGGATGAAGAATATCAAACGGCTTATGATTTAGGAAAATATTTGGGAGAGCGGGGCTTGGGAGTCTGCTCCGGAGGATATCAGGGAATAATGGAGGCGGTTTCCAAAGGATGCAAAGACGCTCACGGCTATTCGATAGGAGTGATAGTTGATTTGTTCAGAAGAACGCCTAATCCCTTTCTCGACGAAGTAATTGAGGAAAATACTTTGTTCGCGCGGATAAATAGAATGATTGAAAAAGGAGACGGTTTTATCGCTCTACGCGGCGGAACGGGCACATTGCTGGAACTTGTTACCGTATGGGAATTATTTAATAAGAATCTTTCGGAATTAAGACCCGTCGCGGCGCACGGCAAAATGTGGAAATCATTTGTTGAGGATATAAATAATAGAATGGAGTTTGAGAATCGACCGACAAACATTGTTAAAGCGTTTGACGACGTTATTGAATGCGCGGATTATATTATTGATAAATTATGAGCTGCTCCGCTTCGGGTTCCGAATAAAAAATTAAAGCAATATTACGCAATTAATAAGTAACGCTTCTTTTCCATTGTTTAGGAGTGAAGAAAATGAAAAGCGAATAAATTTCAACGCGTCCCAACAGCATTGCGGCTGTAAGTATCCATTTTACAAGCGCGGGAAGATGCCCGTAATTAGCCACCGAACCGACGCTGCCCAAACCGGGACCGACATTTCCCATCGAAGCGATTGTAGCGGTAAATGCGGTCATTAAGTCCACGCCCAACGCGGCAATGAGAACGGTAGAAATGAAAGCAATCAGCAAATATATACCGATAAATAAAACGCTCTTGTAAACCATATCGTCTGAAACTGTGTTATTGTCCAATCTAACCGGAAACACCGCGTTAGGATGCATCAAACTTTTTAACTGCCTTTTAAAAGCTTTGCCAAGTATCACTACTCTATCCACTTTAATTCCGCCTGAAGTGGAACCTGCACAGGCGCATTGAAGCGTGAAGAAAATTAAAATTGTATGCGAAAGAAACGGCCAGACGGAAGAATCCGCGGTCGCGAATCCCGTTGAGGTTCCGACTGAAAGAACTTGAAACGAGGAATACCGCAAAGCGTCCCAAAAGCTGTCGTAGTTTTTACCCCAGGTATTGAACGCGGCTATTAAAGTTCCGATAATATTTGCCAAAATATAATACCGAACAATTGTGCTCCGCCAAAAATCTCTTATTCTTCCGGTAGCGGCGGCATAAAGAAGAGCAAAATGAATTCCCGAAAGCAGCATGAATATCATAATTACTATTTCAATTGCCGGAGAGTTATAATACGCAACGCTGGCGTTCTTAGGAGAAAAACCTCCCGTGGCTATTGTAGCAAAGGAATGAGTTACGGCGTCGAATAAATTCATCCCGAAAATCATTAATGCGACGGTTTCCAGCAATGTAAGTCCGACGTAAACTCCGGCGAGAATTTGGATGGCTTTTCTGGCGCGGTGTCTGAAGTTTTCCGCCGCCATTGAGGAAACTTCGCTTCTGAATAAAACCAATTCCGCGATGCCGAGAAACGGAAGAACGGCAAGAACGAAAATAATTATACCGATACCTCCTATCCAGTGAGTCGAAGCCCGCCAGAATAACAATCCCATCGGCACCGCTTCAATATTGGATAATATGGTCGCGCCTGTGGTTGTAAATCCGGATACGCTTTCGAACCAGGAGTTGATAAAAGAAAATACTCCGCCGCCCCAAAGCATATATGGAAGCGTTCCAACAAGACAAGAAAGAAGCCAGCTCAAAACTACAATCAGCAGTCCTTCTTTATTGGTTATCTTTTCGGCGGCGGGAACAAATATCAGCGGAAAAACTCCGAATAACGCGGTTACAAATCCGCTGTAAAATAACGGCATCATACCGCCGTCGCCGTTAAAAGCCGAAATAATTCCGGAGATAAACATAAACAAGGAATTTAGCAGCAGAGCCAGAGCGATATATCTTAAAACTACGTGAAAACGCATCAGTTATCCAGCGATTGGTTTATTTCGCAAAGCAGACGGATAGAATCTTCCAATTCTTTGATTTCATCCGTGGTTTCAATCTCTTGAATAAACGGAGTTTTCTTTTCTATAAAATCTTTAAGTTTATTTTTCATTTTAATTATTGGTCCGATAAAGTAGTGATTTATAAGGAAAACAAAAACAAAAGTGAAAATTAATGCCGCAATAACGGAAATAATTCCCGGCATAACCGCTCTATCGCTAGTAGATTTAAGATTGCGCGATGTTTCAAAAACCGCTTTATCGTTCACCGCGCTAAGTTTTTTTATTTCGCTTTGAAGCGTAGAAAAATGGGAATAGACATGCTTATAATACCAAACGAGGTTGCCCTGACGCGGAGTATCGACAATCGGACGAATCCACAATTTTTTGAATTGAGTGTATTCGTATCTAATTTGGAGCAAATATTTTTTATCATTTTCACCGGTGATATTTTTTTCCGCGAGTTCAAGGTTTCCGGTAAACTCTTTGTCCGCTTTTTCAAGAGCCTTGCGCCCGCTCTCCCATTCCCCTTTAAGCAGAAGAAGTATCGCTCCGTTCTCTTCGTTTAACGCGTTGAGCATTTTATTGGAGGCTTGAACGCTTTTATAATTTTCGCTTAAAAATTTTTGAACCGAACTTCCCATTAATCCAAGCTCGTAAACAGACCAGACGCCCGCAACCGCCAGCATTAATACAAGTATTAAAAATCCCGATAATATTTTTTGTCGTAGTCCCATAACATCACACCAATTTTGATTACTCAAAATTAAAGGAATATTGAATTATAAAAAAATTGGAATTGTGGAGGAGGATTGTTATAATAAATTCAATTGCGCTTTATTCGCGCATTAGCGGCAAAAAATAAAGCCGCGGATGCGCGAATGTTATTGGAATTATTAAGGTACACAAATGATTCAATCTAAATATTCAATAATGAGTTATCCTTTGTATCTTTTATAAACAGCGATTTACATAAAAATATATTGTGATATTTAAGAAAAATAATCTATCTTTGCACTAATCCAGATTATCTGGAGGTGGAAGGACATATGTGCCTTTGCCCCGAGCAATCGGGGTATTTATTTATTAGGATAATTCTTTAATTCAAAATATTTCCATTAGCGCATTAGCGGCAAAAAAATTAAGCCGCGGATGCGCGAATGTTGTTTATTCGTTTCATCCGCTCATCATCTGTTCAACCATTCATCTCTTTTTTCG
>CAYNUJ010000241.1:0-4246 GCA_964400095.1 uncultured Melioribacteraceae bacterium | reverse complement strand
CACAGATTACACAGATTTTACTGATTCACACAGATACCGGGTGATTATAAAACAAATTCTTTTTGAACCATATAAGAAATATAAGGACATATAAGTTCCAGCTTATATTTTCTTATATGCCTTATATGGTTTCAGAAATGCACGGATTCAAAGAATTGATTGCCTGAAATAATTTTTCTTCTTAGTGTAAATCTGTTTGATCCGCGTCATCTGTGTTCTATATTCCTCCGCGTCTTTGCGATGAAATAGAAAAGCCGCTAATACGCGAATGAGAAACATTTTCTTTGTTATAGGTATGATGACAGAGACCATACCGAAAACAGTATTAAATTGCTTCTCGTATGGATGTATGACTGTATGATTGTGCGGTTTTCAATCATCCAGCCATCCAAAAATCATGACTTGCAACTGGCTTAATTATTAATTTTTAATTCTTCATTTTTAATTTTTTTCCATCCGTGTAAATCAGTTTAATCCGCGTCATCTGTGTTCTATATTCCTCCGCGTCTTTGCGGCTTAGCGGTAGAAAGAGAATCTTTAGCAAAACAGATTTCTCCGCTCGCGATGAAGGACAAATACACGTCATTACGAGGAGCGGAGCGACGAAGTAATCTGTTGAATATCCGCACAATTTTGAGTCCTCGCGAATAAAGCAACAGATTGCCTGTCTGCCGACAAGGCAGGCTTCATCCGGCATCCGCCGGATTCGCAATGACGATTTTTTCCTTTTTAGTAGAGGCGATGTGGAACGGTTGTATTTTATTACCGACCATGAAAAGTCGGATTAATAATTTTTCTTCTTAGTGTAAATCAGTTTAATCCGCGTCATCCGCGTTCTATATTTCTCCGCGTCTTTGCGATGAAATAGAAAAGCCGCTAATACGCGAATGAGAAACATTTTCTTTGTTATAGGTATGATGACAGAGACCATACCGAAAACAGTATTAAATTGCTTCTCGTATGGATGTATGACTGTATGATTGTGCGGTTTTCAATCATCCAGCCATCCCAAGCACGGCGGTTATTGTTGTATATTATTAACGACGTAAAGTCATCCTGATTTTCTTTAAATTCATACTAAGTTTTTACGCACTCTAAAACAATTCCGCCAACTTTTCAATCAAATTACCGATCGCTTTATAATTGCTCAGTTCCCGCCTTAGCGGATATTCTTTTCTCAATTTATCGAATAATTCCCCAGGCTCTCCGGATTCCGGCAATTCTCTCATTCGAGTGTCGTCTTTCGTAATTGGGTAAACAAATGAGAAAATGTCATAAAGTTGTTGCTCAAGCGTTCCGGATTTTAATTTAACAATGTTATTGTCCACTTTTAGAATAGTTGGCTGCCAAGTTTTTTCTTTATTAAAAAATTCGCACACTGCCTCGTAAATCATTACCGTTCCGTTCACTTTCCCTTCGTATGAATATCCGGCTACATGCGGAGTGGCGATATCGATTAAGTTTAATAATTCCAAATCGATCGCAGGTTCGTTTTCCCACACATCGAGGACTGTATAGAATTTTTTATTTTTCCGCAAATAATTTTTCAGAGCGTTGTTGTCTATAACGGCTCCTCGGCTGGCGTTAATCAATATTGCGCCCGGATTAATCAAATTTAGATTACATTCGTTCAACAGATGAAAAGTATTGTATTGCCCGCCGATATTCAGCGGTACATGAAACGTAACAATATCGGCGCGCAAAGCGTCTTCCAAAGGAGCGAATTCATCGCTTCCGCTTTCACTTTGAAGCGGCGGATCGTTTTTAATCACCCTCATTCCAAGCGCTTCGGCGAATTTAACCGCGCGCCGTCCGATATTTCCAACGCCTATAATTCCAATGCTTCTGCCCGAAAGAGTTATTCCTTTGTAAAACGCCAAATGCGATACAGCCGAAAAAATATATTCCGTTACGGCTTGAGCGTTGCACCCTTTTGCATTTGTGAAAAAGATATTCCTTTCATTAAGATAATTTTTATCAATGTGATCGTCGCCGATTGTGGCGGTTCCCACAAACTTTACGTTTGTGTCTTTCAATAATTCTTCATTAACTTGCGTAACCGAACGGACAATTAGAACATCTGTGTTCTTTAAATTTACGTTTGATATTTCTCTTCCGGGTAAAAGTTCAATTTCTCCCAAGTTGGAAAACGCCTCTTCGGCAAAAATTATGTTCTCGTCTGCGGTTATTTTCATTATTCTGATGTTCTATGAATTCAAAATGCAAATTTATGACAAATTATTTATTTAATAAGAATTAATTGAGTCAATTCTCTATCTTTGAAGCTCAAAATTAATATTTTTATTACACGGAGCAATTTTTAATGAAATTTAATAGAAGAACTCACACTTGCGGTGCGCTTAGAGAAGAGAATATTGGGAAAAGAGTAACGCTGAACGGCTGGGTTGACACGAGAAGAGATTTAGGCGGAGTGATTTTTATCGATTTGCGGGATAGATACGGAATAACACAAGTGGTTTTCGAACCGTCTTTTGATCAGGCGGCTCACGAGTCAGCAAAAAAACTGCGCAGCGAATTTGTAATTTCCGTCGAAGGGGAAGTGCGCAGAAGACCGGAAGATACGGAGAATCCCAATCTTCCTACCGGACTGGTTGACGTTAAAGCGGACAGATTAATTATTCTAAACGAAGCCGATACTCCTCCGTTTCAAGTTAAAGACGGAATTGACGTTCACGAAGATATTCGATTGAAATACCGTTATTTGGATTTGCGCAGGTCCGAAATGCAGAAAAATCTTTTGCTCCGGCACAAAGTTTATCAAATTTCCCGCAATTATTTCGACAAGAATGATTTTGTTGAAATTGAAACTCCGATGCTAATGAAAAGCACTCCCGAAGGCGCAAGGGATTTTCTTGTCCCTTCCAGACTACACAGCGGAAGATTTTACGCTCTGCCGCAATCTCCGCAGACTTACAAACAATTGCTGATGGTTTCGGGATACGACAAATATTTTCAAATCACAAAATGTTTCCGCGACGAAGATTTACGCGCCGACCGTCAGCCGGAATTCACTCAAATTGACGTCGAAATGTCTTTTGTGGATGTGGAAGATATATTCGAAATTGTAGAAGGACTGATGAAAGATCTGTTCGAATCCGTTTGGGATAAAACGCTTTCACTTCCGCTGCCGAGACTTACGTTCGACGAAGCGATGGAAAAATACGGCAGCGATAAACCGGACTTGCGTTTCGGATTGGAAATGACGACTTTGAGCGATGTTTTTGCAAACACGGAGTTCAGGGTGTTTAAGGATGTATTGTCGAATAAAGGCGCAATTACAGGTCTGCTTGCAAAAGGCTGCGGCGATTATACGAGAAATCAATTGGATGTGCTCACCGATTTCGTTAAAAAATTAGGAGCCGGCGGATTAATTTGGATGAGGGTAAAATCTAACGGTTTGGAAGCTCCGGTGGCTAAATTTTTCAACGACGAGGAAAAAGAAAATCTTATCAAATCGATGAACGCCGAAGAGGGCGATTTGCTGTTTATTATTTCCGGTCCCCGCTTAAAAGCGTTAACAATAATGGGGAACCTGCGTTTGGAAATGGCGCGTAGAATGGAATTAATTAAAGAAGACGCCGAACCCGCGCTTATTTGGGTTACCGATTTTCCGCTTTTGGAGTGGGACGAGGAAACAAAACGTTTTTACGCTATGCACCATCCTTTCACTTCTCCGCGGGTTGAGGATATCGACTTGCTCGATACCGACCCGGGTAAAGTTAAAGCCCGCGCTTACGATTTAGTGCTCAACGGAAATGAGATTGCCGGCGGAAGTATTAGAATACACAATTCCGAGTTGCAGTCAAAAATGTTTTCCGCGCTGGGAATAAGCAAAGAGGAAGCGGAAGAAAAATTCGGATTTCTAATGGGCGCGTTCAAGTACGGCGCTCCTCCGCACGGCGGAATTGCTTTCGGCTTCGATAGAATGGTTATGCTATTTGCCGGTAAAGATTCTATTCGCGAAGTTATGGCGTTCCCCAAAACTTCAAGCGGTTTGTCTTTGATGGATAATTCTCCGTCTAACGTTAGCGAAGAACAACTGAAAGAACTTCACATTAAATTGAGATAAAATTTAATTCCGCACTTGAATTAAATTTATATGAATCATATATTTAGTGTTCAAATTTTTTGAAAATTTAATTGTGTCGGGCGCGTAGCTCAGCGGTAGAGCATCTCCCTTTTAAGGAGAGGGTCCCTGGTTCGAGACCAGGCGCGCTCACAAATA
>CAYNUJ010000240.1:0-4279 GCA_964400095.1 uncultured Melioribacteraceae bacterium | reverse complement strand
AAAAAAAGATTGAGAATACTATACAACCATTCAATCTGCCGCTTTATCTGTTGTTACTCCGGTGTAAAGTGGAAATGTTTGAAAACAAGCTCGCCTTTACTTTTCCCTGCGCATTTAACTAATTGCTCCAAAGAGGCTTTCTCAATTTCCTTTACGCTTTTGAATTCCTTCAGCAATTTTTCGGCAATTTTTACGCCTATTCCATTTATTTCAGTCAATTCGGTTTGAAAAGTTCTTTTTTCTCTGCGCCGGCGGTGGAATGAAATAGCGAAGCGGTGCGCTTCGTCGCGCACGCGCTGAAGCAATTTTAACGACGAAGACGTTTTAGGGATTGTCTGCGCTTCCGAAATTCCCGGAAGAAAAATTTCCTCCAATCTTTTCGCCAGACCAATAATTTCAAAACGCTTCACTCCTAAATCGTTAAGAATATTTACAGCGCTCGAAAGCTGACCTTTGCCGCCGTCAACCATAATCAAGTCCGGCAGCGGAATATTTTCTTTCAATAATTTCGAATATCTTCGTTCAACAACTTCGCGCATACTGGCGAAATCGTCGGGACCGTTGACATCTTTAATTATAAATTTTCTATACAAACTTTTCTTCGGTTTCCCGTCCACAAACACAACCATGCTTGCAACCGTATCGGTTCCCTGTAAATTAGAGATATCGAAGCATTCGATTTTGCGAGGCAATTTATTAAGGTGCAAATCCCTTTTAAGCGCCGATAGAGCATAAGGGATATTTCCTTCCTTTTTCATTTTTTGAAGTTGAATTTCCTTTAACTGAAGTAATGCGTTTTGTCCGCACATTTTCAATAATGATTTCGCCTCGCTCTGTTTTTTCGGAATTACAAATTTGGATTTTCTCTCGGCTTTGCTATTCAGCCAAACAAGTAATATTTCCATGTCTGCGGGTTCAACATCCAGCAGAATTTCTTTCGGAACCTCGACAAATTCTCCGTAATAAAATTTTATTATTGCGTTATAGATGTCTTCTTCGGTATCGCCCGGAGCGGCGGATAGTTTCAATTGCTTTTTCCCGACTAATTTGCCGGAACGTATATTGAGAATTGTGCAGGCGACGTCTCTTCCTTCGAATGCCGCGCTGATAATGTCTTTATCCTCAAAATCGCTAGTTACCACTTTCTGCTTAGAAGCATAAATGTCGAGGTTCTTGATCCTGTCTCTCAGTTCCGCGGCTTTTTCAAATTTTAAATTCTGCGCCGCGCGGTTCATTTCGAGTTTTAATTCATCAATCAATTCGTCGGTTTTTCCTTTTAGAACCTTAACAACCTGACGCGTCATACTTTTATAATTCTCTTGACTGATAAGTCCCTCGCACGGTCCGTCGCATTTTTTGATGTGATAATCGAGGCACAATTTTATTTTCTTCCGCTTTATTACTTCGTCGTCTATGAAATATTTGCAGCTTCTGATTTTGAATATTTTATTTATCATCCTCAGAGAGCGCTTCATATTTTTTACGTCTGTGAATGGACCGAAATATTTGGAACCGTCTTTTACTATTTGGCGTGTCGGGTAAATTTGAGGGTACGGTTCGTTGGTAATTCTAATATACGGATAAGACTTATCGTCCTTAAGATTAATATTGTATCTCGGTTTTAATTTTTTAATTAAATTATTCTCAAGAACCAAAGCCTCCACTTCCGTATCGGTGATTATTACCTGAAGGTCTTCAATCTTTTTTACAAGCACGAGAGTTTTGGGGTTGAGGATATTTTTTTGGAAATAGGAACGAATGCGGCTCCGCAGATTCTTCGCCTTACCGACGTAAATTACCTTCCCGTTTTTATCCAAATATTGATATACACCGGGGAGCGCGGGAACGCCTTCTAATTTTTGAGCTAATATTTCGTTCATAATGCCGGAATTGTTTTCGGTAAATATATTAAAACGAAGGGAATATTCAATTTAATTTACTTATTCCGAATCAAACTTATAATTTTTAGGTATGATAACTATTCCCGTATCTGTAACGGTAAATCTCTTTTTATCATCTTCCGGGTCGAAGCCAATCTCCGTTCCGGGAGGTATATCGACATTTTTATCCACAATAGCGCGTCGTATTCTCGAATGCCTGCCTACGTTAACGTTATTCATAATAATTGAATCGGTGATGTAAGTATAACTGTTTACCCGCACGTTTGGACCGATAATTGAACGTTCGACTAATCCGCCGGAAATTATTGTTCCGTCGGTAACTAAAGAATTAAACGCCCGCCCAACGCGTTCGCCTTCGTGCGACAAAGTTTTTGCCGGAGGGAATTGATACTGCATTGTGCGCAGCGGCCAGTGACGATCGTAGAGATTAAATGTCGGGTTAACATTAATCAAATCCATACTCGCGGAATAGTAACTGTCCATTGTTCCCACATCCACCCAGTAAGGTTCCGGTTTATTATTCTCGTCAATAAATTTATAAGCTCTTACTTTGCATCCGCTTTCAATCATAAACGGAATAACATGCTGTCCGAAATCGGTGTTTTCAATTTTTTTCGATTCCATTTCCAGCAGCGTTTCTTTAAGAACATGCGCGTTAAAAACATAAATGCCCATATTTACCAAAGAACTTTCGGGCTTACTCGGAATCACCGGAGGTTTTTTCGGTTTCTCGATAAACGATTTCACATTTAAATCGGTATCAACCTCTACTACACCAAAACGCTGGGCTGTTTCAGCCGGGGCTTCGATGCAGGACATTGTTAAATCGGCGCTAAAATTTGCATGGTTGAGCACCATTTTTAGATAATCCATCTTATAGATATGATCCCCGGAGAGGATTAAAACCCATTGAAAATGTTCGTCGTCAATTAAATTTAAATTCTGCTGAATTGCGTTTGCCGTTCCTAAATACCAGTTGTTGCTTTGTTTGAATTGAGGCGGCACAGTGTAGATGAATTCTCCGAGAGCGGGATTGAAAATACTCCACGCTTCAAAAATGTGTCTGCTCAAAGAATCGCTTTTGTATTGAGTTAGTATGTATATTTTGCGCATACCGGAGTTTAAACAATTGGATAATGTAAAATCAATTATTCTGTATTTCCCTCCGAACGGGACGGAGGGTTTTGTGCGCTCTTTGGTTAACGGAAATAACCTTTCACCCTGACCGCCCGCTAAAATCATCGTTACCGTATCCCTTAACAAAGAAGAACCGCGATATGACATTTTTACCCTTAAATTTGTTATTTAGTTAGATGTGACATTTTCTTTATTATTGCGCTAAGAAATTATTAATTTTCACTTATAATAAATAATTGAGGTGTCAAAATCAAGAAATATCTTCTAATAACGGGACTCTTTTTAACCGCCGTCGCCGGAATTGTAATTTATCTCTATTTATACAATCCTTGGTTCGGTGAATATGCGGGCTATTTAGATTTTGCGATTACTTACGATTCGGACGTTTTTACCGATGGATATGAGCATTCTTATATCTTGGAACCTCAAAGAGCTTTGGACGTTGAGAAATACAGAATCGAATTGATACTTCAGCCGGAGAAACGGCAAATCAAAGGAAAAACTATTATTAATTTCCGGGCGGTAAGGAATAGCGATTCGCTTGTTTTCAATTTCTACGAAAACATGAAGATCGCCGGTTCATATTTGAACGGAGAGAAAATCTATTTCGAACGGGAGCAGCGTCACATTATAAGCAGACGCAAATTGAAAAGAAACTCGGATTATATGCTCGAAATCAACTACAGCGGGGAACCGGTAAAATTAGGTCTCGGCAGTTTCAACTTCTCCGAAACAGACGGTCAATTTATAGCGTTCACAATAAACGAACCGGTTTACGCTTCAACTTGGTTCCCATGCAGCGACCGCCCGGACGATAAAGCCGCATTCGAAATTTCAGTTACCAACGATTCCTCTTATGTGTCAATAGCTAACGGGAAACTCGACAGCGTAAAAACATCCGGAAGTAATAGAACATATTTTTGGAGCGAAAATTATCCTATTTCTACGTATTTATCCGCAATTTACAGCGGTCCGTTTGATAAAACTTCCGATAAAATGGGACTGAATGGTAAAAATACTGAACTTGAAGTTTACACTTATTCGCAAACCGGAATTGTTAGAGATAAAGTTATTTCGCTGATGAAAAAATCGCTTTCAGCGTTCAGCGGACTTTATGGCGCCTATTCTTTCCCGGATGATAAACTTGCAGTGATAGAAATTCCCTGGATTTTCGGAGGAATTGAAAATCACTCGGCAATAGGAATTGGCAGCCGGTATTTTTCGGAGCGGGGATTTTACGA
>CAYNUJ010000239.1:0-4280 GCA_964400095.1 uncultured Melioribacteraceae bacterium | reverse complement strand
CAAAATTGCTCTTCCCAATAAACCCAACTGATAATCGGCTGCCCTGGAAGACTAGAGTGCTAGGTGTGAGAATAGGAACGTTCGCCCGCGCTTATAAATTAGACGGCAAAACTACAGGCAACATTTTAGCGCTGGATAGTTTGGCGGACGAATCGATTGTGATAGTGAGAAACGATGTATCAAGATTCGGGGCAGCGTTTATCAGTAAAATTGGGTCGAAAGAAATTGCAAAATTTATCGTTGTTCAGGATTCTCTGCCGATTATTATGAGAGATACTTTGGGCAACAGATATAATGTATTCGGAGAAGTGACGCGGGGTCCGGATAGCGGGAAACAATTATCGAGTGTCGATTCTTTTGTAGCCTATTGGGTTGCTTGGGCGGGATTTTATCCCACAACGGGAATTTATAAAGATTGAGGAGAATATGAAGAAAATCATAATGATTGCTGCCTTAACCTCGCCGGTAATATTTTCTCAAGGACTGAAGGATATTTTAAAAGCTTATCCCGACTGGGTTACGAATTTTTCCAAATCGTCAATTGATTTGAGCGAATTACAGTCCGGCGGACCGGCTAAAGACGGGATTCCGGCAATACTTCATCCGAAATTTGAGGACGCGGAGTCTGCTAAATGGTGGCTCGACGAAGTTGAACCTGTGATAGCTCTGGAGTTAAACGGCGTAGCAAAGGCTTATCCGCTTCAGATTTTAATATGGCACGAAATTGTTGATGATTTTATAGGAGACACTCCCGTCATTGTAACTTTTTGTCCGCTATGCCACAGCGCGGTTGTTTTCGACCGGCGGGTAAAGAATTTAATTTTGACTTTCGGCGTTTCCGGTCTTCTGCGTAATTCGGATCTCGTTATGTACGATACGCTGACGGAAAGTTTTTGGCAGCAGTTTACCGGCGAAGCGATTGTCGGCGATTTTAACGGAAGTAAATTAAAAGTACTGCCGTCTCAATTAGTTTCGTTTAAAGAATTCAAAGAAAATTTCCCGGACGGAAAAATACTCTCGAAAAATACCGGATTCCGGAGAGCATACGGATTGAATCCGTACATCGGTTATGACGATATAGATTCAAGTCCGTTTATGTTTAAAGGCGAAACGGACGGACGTCTTCCGCCTAATGAAAAAGTTATCGGAATTAAGGAGGAGGGAATGGACATTGCCTACCCTTATTCGGTAACGGAAAAAATACGCGTAATAAACGACGAAGTAAACGGAAAGAAAATTGTCGTGTTCCATTCGGAGGAAGGAGCGGCGTCGTCGCTCGACGGGAGAAGGATTCGTTCGTCGAAAGTTAACGGCACAACCGGAGTGTTCGAAAGAGTATTAAACGGAAAAACATTCACCTTCAAATATAGCGAAGGTAATTTTACCGATAACGAAACCGGTTCCCTTTGGAACGCTATGGGATTGTGCATTGAAGGGGAAATGAAAGGGAAAAAATTACATAAAATTCTTTCGGGGGATTATTTTGCTTTTGCCTGGCTGGCGTTTAGACCCGATACGAAAATTTACAGCGGAAAATTATAGAGCTTAAACTATTTCCTAAATTTAACGGCGAAATTTTTCAAAACGTCAATCGCATAATGCACTTCCTCTATTGTATTGTTTCTGCCGAAAGAGAAACGGATTGTGCCTTTGGCGTTTTCTTCCGAAACGCCCATTGCGGCAATTACGTGAGAGGGTTTTAATGTGCCCGAAGCGCACGCCGAACCGTTCGATGCCGCTACGCCGTTTATATCCAAATAGATCAGCATCGCTTCGCTGTCGTTGTTGAAGTAATTGGAATCGAACGTTACGCTTAAAACATAGGGTAATTGTCCCGGAGAACAATTTAAACGCACTCCTTCAATTCCGAGAGAAATAATCCCTTTTTTGAATTCTTCAAAAATTGAGTTCACATAATTGTAATTATCGTTCATCTCGTTTTTTGCTATTCTCACGGCTTCGGCAAACCCGGCAATCGCGGCAACATTTTCCGTTCCGCCTCTTCTATTCCGCTCCTGCGAGCCGCCGAAAATAATAGGCGAAATCGGAGATCCGGATTTAACGTACAACGCGCCGGCTCCTTTTGGTCCGTATATTTTATGAGCCGAAAATGAGACGGCGTCCGCGCCGGTTTTCTTTACGTCCAGCGGAATTTTACCGAAGCTTTGTACCGCATCGCAGTGGAGGATAAACGGATGATTGTCTTTTAAAGATGAAATTTGTTCAATGTCGCTAACCGCGCCGGTTTCGTTATTCGCGTGAATTAATGAAACCAGTGAAATATCATCGTCAATCAAATTAGCGAATGAATTTGTATCCAATGAAGAATCGGGATTGACATCGGAGTAAGTTACCGAGAAACCTTCGGCTTCTAATTTTTCACAGGATTCAAGAACCGAATGGTGTTCGGCTTTTGAAGTGATAATTTTATTTTTCCCCGTTTCTGCAAATTGCGTGCGTGCGATTCCGAATAGAGCGAAATTATTAGCTTCGGTTCCTCCGCTGCAGAAATAGATTTCGCTCGCGTCGGCATTAATTAAATCCGCCAAAATTTCCCGCGCTTCTTCAACGGCGACGCGGGCTTTTCTTCCGAATGAATGAACGGAAGAGGCGTTCCCGAATTCTTCGGTCAAAAACGGCAGCATTTTTTCCACTACTTTAGGATGCGGTCGCGTTGCGGCGGCGTTATCGAAATATACTCTCATTTTTCTATCCTCAGCGGACGTCGCCGAAATGAATTTTTTTGATTTGAGAACCTTGTTTCAGCAGAAGATATCCCTTGTCGTCTATATCCTCAAAAATTCCGAAATCTTCTCCGCCGTCGGTAATTACAGTTATTTTTTCTCCGATCATCCGGCATCTATCCCGCCAGTCGTTCAGCACTTTTCCCGGGTCTTTCCGTATTCTATTAATTATCCCCTCGAAAATATTAATTATTTCGCTCAGCAGTTTTTCTCTGTTTACTTCTCTCTTAAATTCAATTTTAATTGAAGTGGGAGTAATTTCATATTTACCGGGGAAATGAGGCTGATTAACATTAATACCGCAGCCGATAACAAGTCTTCTGATTTTTTCGCCTTGAGTGGAAGTCTCGCACAAAATTCCCGCCGCTTTTTTTCCGGCTATGAGTACATCGTTGGGCCATTTCATTTCAACCGGTAACTGAAAAAGGTTCTCGATCGCCATTCCTACCGCAAGAGCCGCCCCGAGGTTATAATAATTGATATTTACGTTGTCTAAATTTCTGTTTAGTAAAATAGAAAATGTTAAATTTTGTCCTTTGCTGCTGTACCATTCTCTGTTCCTTCGTCCTTTACCCTCCGTTTGGAATTCGGCGAAGAGAACCGTCCCGTGCTTTTTATACTCTTTTTGTTTCATCAAAAAATTGTTAGTCGAGTCAATTTCCACACAATAAATAAAATTTGTCGCAAGAAATTGCGTGTTTAACTTTATATCGAATTCTTCAAGATTGAATAAATGCTGGTTTTCCATTTTACTTCCTTCCATTCATAATTACTGACATATTGGCATTTTACAAAATATGTGCGACAATATGACATGAATAATGACTAACGTGAAATCATCGAAAATGTTAAGTCATTATAAAACAAGAACTTAATAATCTGGCACAACGATTGCTAATAAAAAGCCAAAATAGAAGATTCCATATTCAATTAATATATTGATGTAAATATAAAATTGAGTTAAAATCTAATTCTAAAAATAGCAAAAATTATATTCCCCTGTTGAATGTTTATGAAATTGGGAATAATTTTGCTGCGGAGCCGGGAATATCCGGCGACGCAAAATAAGTTTAATAATGAGAAAGAAAAAAGAATAAATAACTAAACTAATGTTTCAGGAGGAAACTATGGGAAAAATAATAGGAATTGATTTAGGAACTACAAACTCTTGCGTTGCCGTAATGGAAGGCAACGAGCCGGTTGTAATTCCTAATTCCGAAGGAGGGAGAACTACTCCTTCGGTTGTGGCATTCACTAAAAACGGCGAACGCCTTATCGGACAGCCGGCTAAAAGACAGGCGGTTACTAATCCGCACAATACAATATTTTCGATCAAACGTTTTATGGGGCGCAGAATAGACGAAGTGGGAACAGAAATGAATGAAGTTCCCTATTCGGTTGTTGAAGGAGATAATAAAACCGCGCGCGTTCAGATAGACGACAGAAAATATTCGCCGCCGGAAATTGGAGCGATGGTTCTTCAGAAAATGAAGAAAACCGCAGAAGAATATCTCGGTCAGGAAGTTACCGAAGCGG
>CAYNUJ010000238.1:0-4297 GCA_964400095.1 uncultured Melioribacteraceae bacterium | reverse complement strand
TTGTTTTATAATCACCCGGTATCTGTGTGAATCAGTAAAATCTGTGTAATCTGTGTTCCGACTTTCTCTTTATCACAAAATGTTTTGCGGGTCAATATCGAAAAAGATTCGCACGTTTTTAAATCTCGATTGAGAATTAAATTTCGCGAAGGATTCCAGGATTGCTTTTCGCAATATTTTCCCTCCCGGATCGCTGCCTTTGTAGCTTTTAATTATTATCTGATACCGCCATTCTCCTTTTATTCTCGCAATTACCGCGGGAACGGGTTGATTGATTTGGAGTTCGTCTTTAAATTCGCTCAAATATTTGAACAAATCCGCCGAAGCGCCGCGGACGTATTTTTCCGTTTCGTCTTTTAATTCAATTAGTCCGATTCGCGTAAACGGCGGATATCCGTGCTTACGCCGCAAGTTTAATTCTTTATTGTAAAAATCTTCGTAATCGTTCAAAAGAACTTTCTGCAGAACGAAATGCTTGTGGTCTTGGGTTTGAATAATTACTTCGCCTTTAGTTTTGCTTCTTCCGGCTCTGCCGGAAACCTGCGTGAGCAATTGAAACGTTCTTTCGTCCGCGCGAAAATCCGGCAGCCAGAGGGAAGTCTCCGCCGAAACGACTCCGACCAAAGTAACGTTCGAAAAATCCAATCCTTTCGATACCATTTGAGTCCCTACAAGTAAATCTATTTCCCCTTTTCGAAAGCTGTTCAAAATCAATCCCAGCTTTCCCTTTCTTCCCATCGTATCGGAATCGACTCGTTCAATTATAATTTCCGGAAAATATGCGTTCAATTCGTCTTCTACTTTTTGAGTTCCGGTTCCGAAAAATTTGATATTTAAAGAGCCGCAGTTTGTACACGCCCGCGGAACGTTTTTAATCGCTCCGCAGTAATGGCAGCGCATCGAGTTGCTGTTCAAATGATGCACCATCGATACGGAGCAATCGCCGCACATAAATATTTCTCCGCAGTCTTCGCAGAAAACCTGCGTAGCAAAACCGCGCCGATTCTGAAGAATAATTATTCCTTCCTTCTTTTCCAATCTGTCTTTTATTTTATTGAGAAGCTCGTGGGAAAATGTGTTTTCCATTTTCTTCTTTTTCTTTTCGATGGTAATGTTTACGAGTTTAATTTCCGGAAGGTGCGCGTTATCGACTCTTTCCTTTAATTCCAAAAGTTTGTATTTCCCTATCGAAGCGTTGTACATACTCTCGATAGAAGGCGTAGCGGAGCCGAGAAGAACCGGACATTTATTGAACATTGCTCGTATCACCGCGGCGTCCCGCGCTTGATATTTCGGAGTCTGATCGTATTGTTTGTAACTCGAGTCGTGTTCTTCGTCCACTACAATTAACCCGATATTTTTCAACGGAGCGAACAAAGCCGAACGCGGACCGATTACAATTCTGTATTTCCCCTTTATTATTCCCCGCCATGCGTCGTATCGTTCGCCCAGAGAAACGCGGCTGTGAATTACCGCCACTTTATCGCCGAAATTATTGAAGAACCGGGAAGTTATCTGCGGCGTAAGAGAAATTTCCGGCACGAGAATGATAACGGTTTTATTCTTCTTCATCGCCTCTTTTGTTAATTCTATATAAACCTGAGTTTTACCGCTTCCGGTAACTCCGTGCAGTAGAAAGGAATCAAATACTTCTTTATCCATCGAACTTTTCACTTCATCGATGATATTATTCTGAGCTTCGGTTAGTTTAAACTCTTTTAGTTTTTCATTGTAAGTTTCGGAATACGTTCGTTCCACTTCTTTTTGAAATATCTGCAATAGTCCTTTCTTTTCAAGGGATTTTACGGAGGACTGCGAAGCTCCCGTTTTCTGAAGCAGTTCGGACTGCGGAATGTCTTTCCCTTTCTGAGCGAGCAATTCCAAAATTATTATTACCTGCTTTGGCGATGATCTTTCCAGTTCCGGCAGAAAACCGTAAACCTCGTCGGGTAATTTTGCCAAGCGGACAAAAGTAAGTTTTTTAGGTTTTACCTTCGCTTCTTTTATTTGATTAACTACTGTTAACGCTCCATGCTTTTCGAGGGATTTAAGAGTTGAATAGATGCTTTTCTTTTTAAGCGTTTTTTGAAGCTGCGAAACTTTGTAAGTATCCCTCTCGGATAATAATTTAAGAATTTCCGCTCTTGCGGAACCTTGTTTCTCCGCCGCAAGAAGTTCGATGCACTTTTCTTTATCGGCGAAAATTGTTTTTTTAGATTCCACATCCAATCCGTACGGAACGGAATTCCGAAGCGCTTCGCCGATGGAGCTTAAATAATAATCGGAAATCCATTCGTAAAATTTCAACGAATCCTTATCGAAAATCGGCAGTTCGTCCAGCGCATCTTGCAGAGCTTTAATTTTACTTTTTGTTCCCGGCTTTTCGGTCATTTCCACTACAAATCCTGTTAGAACTCTTTTACCGAAAGGAGCTACCACGCGCGATCCAACCTGAACATGTTCCTTTATTTCATCGGGAATAGAATAGGTAAACGCATTTCTTGTAGGCAGCGGGAACACAACTTTTGCAAACATCAGATCGCCGCGCTTTCAGTCAATTTTATAACGCCGGTCTTAGCGTCCAATTCGGCTTCCGATCCGAATGGAAGAGTGTATTTATTGTCGATGTGACCGAAGGATAATCCGTAAACTACCGGAATTCCGAGATTGAAAAGTCTGTCGTATAAAACTTCCTCCAATGTAAAAGACGACTCGAATTCGGGGTCTTCTTCTTTCGGACTGCATTTAACGAAACGTCCGAGGGCAATTCCCGCGGCGTCTTTGAATTTATCCGCTTGAATCATCTGCGTAAGCATTCTATCAATGCGGTACGGCTCCTCGTTTATTTCTTCGAGAAAAATTATCTTCCCTTTCGAACTCACATCGTACGGCGTGCCGATTAACGAAACGGCAAGCGATAAATTTCCTCCGATTAATTTGCCGGACGCTTTTCCCGAACGGATTGTAAGCGGAGTTGGAAATTTTTCGCTCGGAGTGAGTGAAATATTAGTCTCGGCGTCGAATAAAATTTGTTTAAGGCTGTGAACGGAAAATTCGTCGAAAGTTGATATTCCCACCGGACCGTGAAAAGAGATCAAACCGGTTTTCGCGAAAACGGCATAAAGCAGAGCTGTAATATCGCTGTAACCGATTAGGATTTTAGGATTCCGCCGGATTGCGTTGTAGTCTATCATACCCAATATTCTCGCGGCGCCGTATCCGCCTCTCGCCGCCCAAACGGCTTTAACGCTTTTATCGGCAAACATCCGGTTTATGTCCGATGCCCGCTGTTTGTCCGTTCCCGCAAGGTATCCGTCTTTCGCCAAAATATTTTCCGTATAAAAGGGAACCAGCCCTAAGGAGCGGATATTCTTTTTTGTCTCCTCCAATTCCTCTTCGGTTATGTAAGAACCCGGAGCCGCGATACCCACTTTATCTCCTTTGCGGAGCAGCGGAGGTTTAATAATTTTTTTATCGTTCAAAGCATTCGCAAAAACGCCGCCGCCCGAAACAGCCGCTATTCCCGCCATAGCCGATGTTCTGATAAAGTCCTTTCTTTTCATATGCTTATTTTTCTCGCTTTGTCTATCATATTATTTTAATCTCATTCTGATATTCTTTCTTAAATTCCAACCGGAATTTAAAATATTATATTTATTGAATCTAAATTTATTAAAAACTACTTTTGAATATTAGATAATCGATTAAATAAATCAAATAGGAGTATTTACATGAAAAGATTAAGCGCTGTAATTTTATTGTTCATTTTCGCAACCGCTCTTTTATACGCCGGAGAGGGGAAAAAATTAGGTAAAGACTTAACGATTAAAGAAAAAACGAAAATTGCCGATATATTGAAAGACCCGGCTTCTTTCGAAGGAAAAAAAGTTCTTATTGAAGGAACGATTACTGCTGTCTGCCAGGAAAAAGGCTGCTGGATTGAAGTTGCCGGAGCGGCAGAAGGAGAAAAAATTAAAGTTAAAGTTACCGACGGCGATATTGTTTTTCCGAAAGACGCTAAAGGTAAAACGGCTTGGGTTGAAGGAAATGTTTACTCCGAGCTAATGGATAAAAAAGACGCCGAATGTAAAGACGAAAAGAAAGACGACGGCAAAAAAGCGTGCTGCGCCGCAAAAAAAGAAAGCGAGAAAATTTATCAAATCGAAGGACTCGGCGCTGTAATTAAATGAAACCTTTGAATAACTGAAAAGTTGTCATTCTGAACCCGACGATTTTTGTCGGGTGAAGAATCTCAATGTTACTCAAAATCGAGATATTTCGTCCCGCAAAGCGGGAC
>CAYNUJ010000237.1:0-4331 GCA_964400095.1 uncultured Melioribacteraceae bacterium | reverse complement strand
TCGTCTCATTTTGCGGACATTTAAAGTTTGCATATCTTTGTTTTCTCAAATTTAAGAAAGGTCTGCTGTGTTATTGATTGAGATTTTACCGGATAAATGCGACTTTTGCGGGTGTTGCGTTGGAGTTTGTCCCGAGGACGCCATTGAATTGAAGGAAGCGGATATTAAAATTCTGGAGGAACTTTGCACAAATTGTTCAAAATGCATTTGGTCGTGCCCGATAGAAGTTCTTCGTTTTAATAAAGAGAAACTAAAAGAGTCGGCTCATGCGGAAAAAGTATGATGTTATAGTTGTCGGCGCCGGACCATCGGGCAGCATGGCGGCTAGATATGCCGCGTCTTGCGGAGTTTCCGTTTTAATTCTCGAAAAAGACCGCGACGTAGGTTATCCGGTGAGATGCGGAGAGGCGGCTAGCAGACGAGGCGTGGAGGAATTTATCGATCCGGACGATAAATGGATTGCAGCAAAAATCAGCAATTTTTCAATGACGGCTCCCGACGGAACGGAAGTTGTTCTTCCGCTGGAAGAAGAGGGTTTTGTTCTTGAAAGAAGAATTTTCGATTATGCTCTCGCCAAATCAGCCGCCGACGAAGGAGCGGAAATATTAACCCGCGCTTACGTTAACGGATTATTGTTCAGCGACGGAAAAGTTTCGGGCGTAAAGTTTGAATATTTTGGCGAGCAAAAAGAGTTAAACGCCGATATTGTAATAGGAGCCGACGGCGTGGAAAGCCGCGTTGGAAGATGGGCGGGACTTAAGACTTACACAGATTTCCGCGATATGGAAAGCGCGGTACAGATTACCGCATTTGGGTTGAACGATATTGACAAAAGCACATGTTATTTTTATTTCGGCGAGCAAGTTGCGCCGCAGGGATATTTTTGGATTTTCCCCAAAGGAGATAACATCGCAAATATCGGTCTTGCCGTCGGAGGCGCGATCGGCAAAAAGAAAAGCGCTCTCCGGTTCTTAAATGATTTTATGGAAGAAAGATATCCCGAAGCCGCGGTTCTTACTCGTATTGCCGGCGGAGTTCCGTGCGTGACGACTCTCGATAAAATTACCGCGCCGGGTTTAATGCTTGTCGGCGACGCGGCGCGGCAGGTTAACCCCCTTTCCGGCGGCGGAATAATAAGCGGAATGATTGGCGGTAAACTCGCCGGCGAAGTCGCTGGAAACGCCGTAAAAACAAGCAGCCTTAATCTAATTCACAATTATGAAAAACTGTGGCGCGACCGGTTAGGCAAGAGACACAAAATATTCGATAGAATTAAAAACGGAATTTATAATTTCAGCGACGAAAAATTCAACGAAATAGCGCATTCATTTGCGAGCGTTCCTGACGGTAAAAGATCGCTGGGGAATTTATTTAAAACCGCCCTGTTGAATAATCCTTTGCTGCTTATCGACGTTGCAAAAGTATTCATGATAAAATGAAAGATACGTTATTAAAATTATTGAAAAAGTATGAGGCGATAATCCATCGAAATTGGAGCGGACGAATAACGCAAAATTACGGCGGACGGTTCGACGATAAGAAAATATCCGGCTTTGTTTCAAGCAGCATTGATAATCTGATTAACGTTGTTGAACATTGGGATTTTCTGATTATAGACGAATATCTTATTTCCATTTACAATTTATTTTCCGAAGCCGGGCTCAATTTTTTTCAGATCAGCGATATTTTTCATCAAGGACGGCATTCAATTTTATCCGCTATTGAAGATGAAAATGAAATTGAATTCGATATTTTGGATACAATGAATTTTATAGACGAACTTTTCGAAAGGATATTCGCGAGGTACGGACAGCTTCATCAGAATTCCCAGCTGAAACAGCTTGTGGAAGATAAAGAAAAAATTTACCGTCAATTTAAAGCCGATCATTATTATCTGAGGAATGTTCTCTACTCAACCGACGCCGCGATAATGACGATTGATAAAGACGAGAAAATTCAAAACTGGAATAAAGGAGCCGAGGAAATATTCGGCTACTCGGAAAAGGAAGTAATCGGGAAACCTTCTTCATTTTTGATGCCGAAGGGTAAAAGATTCGAGGATGAATTAAGATTCATTCAAAAGGAAACCGACGAAAAGGGATTCGTCAAAATTTTGGAGACGGAAAGAATTGATAAATCCGGCAGTATTAAACCTGTAGCTTTAAGCGTAACAAAACTGCCGTCGCCGGATGGAATGTATTTTGGCCGGACAGTCGTTATTAAAGACACAACCGAGGTAAAGCGTCTCGAGAGACAAGTCTCGCAGTCTGAAAAACTCGCTGTAATCGGACAGTTAGCCGCGGGCATCGCGCATGAAATCGGAAATCCGCTGACGGCTATTTCGTCTTTGGTTCAAATTCTCCGGCGGAAAACCGAGGACTCGAATGTTATCGAATATCTTTCAACTATTAAAGAGAACATTGACCGGATTTCAAAAATCGTGAGGGAATTGGTGGATTTTTCAAGAACGCCGTCTTACGAAAAGGAATTCGTTCAAATAAATCATTTATTGAACACCGCTTTAGGAATTGTTAAATATGATAAGCGGGTTAAAAGCGTTGAATTTGAAGTCGATCTTTCAGCGGACTTACCGCAGATTAAAATTGTACCCGATCAATTATTGCAAGTATTTGTAAATATCTTAATAAATGCGTTGGATGCAATGGATGGGGAGGGAATTTTGTTGGTTAAAACTTTCTGCGGCGAAGAATTTATTTATGTTGAAATTAAAGACGACGGATGCGGAATTCCGGAAGAGAGTTTGGGACGAATATTTGATCCTTTTTTTACTACGAAAGACGTGGGCAGAGGAACCGGCTTGGGACTTTCGGTAAGTTACGGTATCATAAATAAATTTAACGGCGATATTTCGGTTGAAAGCGTCGTCGGAAAGGGTTCTACTTTTACGATTAAATTGCCAATCATTACAAAGGAATAAATTATGCGCGCAAAAATATTAATTGCCGAAGATGAAAAAGCGATACGCGATTCGCTGAAAATGTTTTTGGAGGATGAAGGTTTCGATGTGCAAACCGCACAGGACGGCGCCGAGGCGTTAAAGATGATTAAAGAAACCACTTTCGACTTGGTTATTACCGATATTAAAATGCCGAATGTTGACGGTATGACTCTTATTGAAAAGGGTTCCGAAGTTTCGCCGGACACATTTTTCATTGTGATTACCGCTTATGCTTCGGTTAAAACCGCGATTGACGCGCTAAGACACGGAGCGTATGACTATTTAATAAAACCGCTGGAATTTGAAGACCTGCTGATTAGAATTCAACGTTTGATGAATTTTAAAAAGCTCGCGCTCGAGAACCGTACGCTTCGGCAAAAAGTAAGTTCGCATACGGGTTATCAGAATATAATCGGCAAGTCCGAACCGATGAAAAATATTTTCAAAATAATTTCGCAGGTAGCGCCGACGAATTCAAACATACTTATTGTGGGTAAAAGCGGAACCGGCAAAGAACTTGTGGCGAAAGCCATTCACAATCACAGTAAAAGAAAGGATAATATTTTTCTCCCCATTAACTGCGGAGCAATTTCGGAATCTTTGATTGAAAGCGAATTATTCGGACATAAAAGAGGCTCGTTTACCGGAGCGACTGAAGATAAACAAGGACTATTCAAAGTCGCCGACGGCGGAACGCTTTTTCTCGACGAGATAGGAGATCTTCCGCTTAATATGCAGGTAAAATTACTGCGGGCTATTGAGGAGAGGAAATTCCTTCCCGTTGGAGGAACTCAAACAATTGAAACGGACGTTAGAATTATAGCCGCTACAAACCAGAATTTAGAAGATAAAATCAAAAATGGAGAATTTAGAGAAGACCTTTACTACCGGTTAAATGTTGTGGAAATAAAACTTCCTTCGCTCAACGAACGAAAGGACGATATCCCTGTTTTGGTAAATCATTTTATAGAAAAATACTGCAACGAAATGGGCAAGAAAATCCTTACCGTCGATAACCCAACGATGAAAGCTCTGATGGGTTATAACTGGAGAGGCGGAGTGAGGGAATTGGAAAACGTTATCGAAAGAGCCGTGATTTTCGCTTCCGGCGATGTTATTACTTTCGACGACCTTTCGGAAAACGTTAAAGGCTCTACCGGAGGTTCGATTTATCCCGATTCGCTTAAAGACGCTATTCACGGGTTTGAAAGAGAACATATTCTGCGGACAATTAAAAAGTATAACTACAATAAGGATGAAGCCGCGCGCGCCTTGGCTATTGGGCTGTCGTCTCTTTACAGAAAAATGGAAGAACTTAATATCCCGACTAAAAATCCTACGGAAAGTGAATATTAATCAAGAACATGAAAAG
>CAYNUJ010000236.1:0-4333 GCA_964400095.1 uncultured Melioribacteraceae bacterium | reverse complement strand
GCCGCCGGCAATGCGGGTAACGCCGGGATTTTTAACATTTTTCCCTACAAGCTGTTCGCTGTCAATGGAAATCATATTCTTAAATATATCGGAGGAATTGTCTCCGAATGATTCGGTAATAGATGAGGGATTTGAATAATTCAAAATCGAATCTTTCGGAATTCCCCAATACTCCGATACAACATCCGCCATTTTTTCATTGAACGAAATTCCTTTTTTCAGTCCCAAAGCGCTTTCCGCTTTCCGCTGCATTAGAACCGGAATTAGTTTCGGCGCTTCCGACATTATCGTCTGCTGTATGGTTCCCTGAACCAGGGCGCTTTCAATATCATTTTTAGGATCATAGAATATTTTAATTTTTACGCTCGAAGATGTGTCCGTAAAAAAATCCACGGGTAAAATAATAGCGGTTGAAATCTGTCCTTCTTTCACAAGGGACTTCGCTTCGTCCATAGTTAAGTTTTCCGCCGCTTTGCTTCCCGGTTTTGTAATTGTTTTAATAATATTTAACGATTCGGTGGAATCGAGTTTCGATTCAATAAGTTTAGCGACTTCAGAATTGCTCCGGTTCACCAATATTACGTCTATTTTCCCTCTCGGACCGCCGTCTCCGCTGAAAATATTTCCAAAAATAATAATAAGCACCGCGGGTAAAATGAAAGTTAACAACACGGCTGGTTTATCTTCCCAAAACCGTATTATATCTTTTTTCAAAAGAAGAATTATCTGTTTCAATCTCTTAATCTCCTTCCGGTAAGTTTAAGGAAAACGTCTTCGAGCGAAGCGCGGGACATTTCCACCAATTCGTTCGGAATGTTCATTTTTTCCAATTCGATAAATAACTCCGAGTTCTTTTGAAATCCGCCGTCCGGAATTAGTTCGACATAATCGTCAAATAAGTTAAGTTCGCCTAATTTTTTCAAATCTTCAATAACGGAATTCACCGCCGTAGTTCTGAATATTTTGACCGTTTTCTTTTTTTCGAGCAAATTCAGCAATTCTTTGAGCGAACCCTTAGCGATTATTTTGCCATTGTCAATTATCGCTAATCTCGAACAGAGTTTCTCCGCTTCTTCCATATAATGAGTAGTGTAAATAATGGTTTTCCCGTCTGCGTTCAAGCGCGAAAGCATTTCGAAAATGGCGTTCCTCGATTGAGGATCGACCCCCACGGTAGGCTCGTCGCAAAGAATTATTTCCGGATTATGCAGAATACTCGCGGCAAGATTGAGACGCCTTTTCATTCCGCCGGAATAATTTTTCACCTTATCTTTTTTCCGTTCGCTTAATTGAACCAACTCTAATACAAAATCTATTCTTTCGTTCAATTTTCTACCGAATAATCCGTAAAGATTCCCGAAAATCGTTAAGTTCTGATTGGCGGATAATTCTTGAAAGAGAGATATTTCCTGTGGAACGAATCCGAATTTCTTTTTCAATTCCAAATTATCGTAAACGAGAGCTTCGTTGTCTATTACAAGGTGTCCGGCGTCGGGATGCAGATAGCCAATTATGATATTCAGCAGAGTTGTTTTTCCTGCGCCGTTCGGTCCGAGGAGTCCGAAAAACTCCCCTTTTTCTATTTCCAGCGTAACGTCTTCGAGCGCTTGAAGCGTATCGAAGGACTTTTTAATATGATTTATCTGAAGCATTAAAAATATATCTTCCGTTTTAATTAGTTTTGTAGTTTCGATAAGTTAAATAATGAATCTAAAAATAAGAATAAAAATTGACTCCTTATAAAATATTAGAAAATTTTTTCGGCTATACCGAATTCCGCGAAGGGCAATTGGACATAATTAATTCCATCCTCGGCGGACGCAATGTATTGGCGGTTCTTCCCACCGGAGCGGGAAAGTCGATTTGTTATCAAATTCCGGCGCTAAACGCCGATGGATATTCAATCGTAATCTCTCCTCTTATAGCGCTTATGAAAGATCAAGTGGATTCCTTAAACAAAAATCAACTCATCGCTTCATACATCAACAGCACATTAGACTACTCAGAGGAGCAAAAAGTTTTAAATAATCTGCGTTCCGGCGAAATTAAATTACTTTACGTGGCGCCTGAAAAACTTGAAAGCGTTAAATTCATTGAGCAGCTTAAGTCGGTTAAACCTAAATTCGTATTTGTGGACGAAGCGCACTGCATCAGCGAGTGGGGTGTAGATTTCAGACCGAGTTACAGAAAAATAAAGGAAATAGCGTCTTTGCTGGAAGTGAAGAATATTTCAGCGTTCACCGCAACCGCCACGCCGGATGTAAGAAAAGACATTCTCGCTCAATTGGGAATGGAAGAACCCGAAATATTCGTCAGCGGCTTCGAACGGAACAATATTTCGCTTAACGTTATAAGAACCGAGAAAAAAAAGGAGTTTGTATTCAAGCTGCTTAACGAACACGGTTCCCCTGCAATAGTTTACGCTTCTACACGAAGAGCCGCGGAATCGGTTTATAAATTTCTAAACGCCGGGTCATTCAAAGCGAGTTATTATCACGCCGGTTTAAATAGCGAACTGCGGCGTTTGGTGCAAGACGATTTCATCAACGGAAGAACGGACGTCATCTGCGCAACTAACGCATTCGGGATGGGCATTGATAAGTCCGACATAAGACTCATCATTCACTACAACGTTCCGGGTTCCATAGAAAATTATTATCAGGAGATCGGCAGAGCGGGAAGAGACGGAAAAGACTCGCACGCTTATCTGCTTTACGATGAAAAAGACGTAAAAATTCAGGATTATTTTATTGAAACATCCGTTCCTTCCACGCAGGAAGTAATAACTATTTACAATCTTCTTTACGATTACACTTCAACCGCGTTAGGACAATTGGCGGAAAACGCTATTCCTTTCGATTCGGGTTTGAAGGATTATTACACGCTCAAAGGAATAAGCGCCTCAATTTTCAACTCTTCATTAAAAGTTCTTCGCGATTCGGGACTGCTGGAACTTACAACGAACACAAATTTCAAACCGGAAGTAAGATCGCTGCTTTCCCCTGCCGAACTGAAAAAATTTATTCAGCGCATTGCGCCGGCAAATCAGAAAAATCTGCTGCTGGCAATGATCAAAATTTACGGCTCGGCGTTATTTTCAGGTAAGATAAAAATGAGCGCGGACGCCGTTTCAAGAAAAGCCGACCTGCCGGTAAATATTCTCATGGAACTTTTGGAAACGCTTAATAACGCCGGAATAGTGGATATGCGCGTTCCCTCGGCTTTGCATAACATTAAATTACTAACTACGCGAAGCGACACCCGGTATATTGAACTTAATTTCTCCAACATTCGGAAGTTTCACGACCATTCCAAAGAAAAGCTTTTGTCAGTAATCGATTTCGTTTTTAACGACGGCTGCCGTTTTGATTACATTCTTAATTATTTCGGCGAAAAGAGAAAAGATTATAATTGCGGCAAATGCGATAACTGCGGAGACCTCGTACACGAATCGAATACAAACGAGTTTATAGCTCAAGCGGCGCTGCGAACGCTGCACGAAAACAGGATGAATTTGAGAAAGAGCAGACTGATTAAAATTCTGCAGGGGAAATCAAAAACCACCGAGGAAAAAAAACTTTCAACTTTCGGGGTCTGCCGGCATTATTCCGACGAAGAGATCAAAAATACAATCTCCTATCTCGGCGGCAAAGGATTGATACATAATTACGATAACATTTTAAGTTTAACGGAAACCGCGAAAGAACAATTTACCGACACTTTAAAATTGGAAGAAGCGCCGGATTACGATAGACGGCTGCAGTTGTTTAACCGTCTGAGAAACGTGCGGAAAACCATTGCGGTACGATTCAGCCAAACGGAGCGTTTAATTTGTTCCGACACAGTACTGAGAAACATCTCGGAGAAAGAGCCTTCCTCTCCGGCGCAGTTAATGGCTATTGAGGGAGTGAGTAAAAATTTATTTTTCAAAGCCGGGAATGAAATAATTGAGGAAGTAAAGGAATTCCAACGCGAATTGGAGAGTATAAAAAAGAGTTCCGGTCTTCCTGATAATCTGGTTTCCATTCGAGAGCTAATCGACAAAAAATATAAATTGGAAGAAATAGCCTCGATAACAAAATTACCGGAAACAATTGTCTCCGTGCAGATTGAATCGTTAATAATGCTTAATCCCGAAACGCCAATTGATAAATTGATTGACAAACCCACACGGCGGATGATAGAAGAAAAAATAGAAACCGGATTGGAAGAATTGAAGGAATTAAAAAAAGCTCTCCCCTCTAATATAGGATATCCGAAGATCAGAATCGTCCTTGCGAAAGTTTACTCACGGGAAAGAAACGATTGAGAATTGATCTAATTGATCTAATTG
>CAYNUJ010000235.1:0-4347 GCA_964400095.1 uncultured Melioribacteraceae bacterium | reverse complement strand
TAAATATCAATAGGCTCGCGTTTAAAAAGATTTTAGGCTCACAACGATGAAATAATTAAATTTACATTCTTTATTTGACGAATTATGAATTTAGAAAACAAGAAAATATTAATCATTCGTTTAAGTTCGCTGGGGGACATAATTTTAACCACCCCACTGCTTCGGCTGTTAAAAAGAAAATTCCCTTCGGCAAAAATTGATTATTTATGTAAAGCGCAATTTATTGATGCCGTTAAACATAATCCGAATGTGGATAAAATTTACGAATACAATGAATCGAACGAGTTGATTGAAGAATTAAAAAACAGCAGTTACGATTTGATAATAGACCTGCATAATAATTTCAGAAGCGGAAAATTGGCGTCAAAATTAAAAGTAAAAAGACTTTATTTTTCTAAACCGTCGCTGAAAAAATTTCTCCTTGTTAACTTCAAAATCAATTACTTAAATCCGGCGGTTTCAATTGCCGAAAGATATATTTCAGTTGTGCCCGGTTTAAAACCGGACGGAAAAGGCGCAGAATTATTTCTTACGGAAGGGTTAGTTCCAGAATTGAAAGAAAATGGCAATTATATCGGTATTTGTCCCGGCGCGCAGCATTTCACAAAACAGTATCCGTTGGATTATCACTTTAAACTTATAAAACTCATTATAAAGCGCGATTTTATTCCGGTATTGTTCGGCGGTAAATCGGATAGAGAACTTTGTTCAAAAATTAAAAATGAAATCCCCGAGGTCGTTGATCTATCCAACGATAATAAACTGTTGCAATCGGCCGCTAATATGAAAATGTGCAGGCTTGTAATTTGCAACGACTCGGGATTAATGCACACAGCTTCCGCGCTCGGAATTCCGGTAATTGCTCTGTTTGGCTCAACGGTAAGGGAGTTCGGGTTTTCTCCATATAACGCGAAGAATTTAATTTTAGAAAATAATTCGTTACATTGCAGACCTTGCAGTCATATTGGAAGAAAAATATGCCCGAAGGGACATTTCCAATGCATGACTGCTCTTGAACCGGAAATTGTATTTCAGGAATTTGAAAGATTTTACGAAAGATTATTATGAATATTTATTATTTACTATATAACTACATTATCTTCCCGTTGCTTTGGCTATTGGCTTCGGCGCTTTATCCTTTCAATTCAAAAATAAAAAAGGGAATTAAGGAGAGGAAAAAATTATTTGAAAATTTAATCATTAATTTCGCGGGAATTGATAGGACGAAGAAAATAATCTGGTTTCATTCTTCCTCAATGGGCGAGTTTGAACAGGCAAAGCCGATAATAGAGAAGTTGAAAGAATCGGAAGAATATTTAATTCTCGTCTCTTTTTTCTCTCCTTCGGGTTACGATAATTCCTTGAGATATCCTTATGCCGATATTGTTTCGTATATTCCGCTCGACACTCCGATCCGAGTGATTCGTTTTTTAAATTTAGTGCGTCCTTCGCTTGCCGTGTTTATGCGCTATGATATTTGGCCGAACGTGATTTGGGAATTGAATAAACGCGGCATTCCTTCAATTATAGCGGATGCAACTATGCGCAGCGACTCAAAACGGGGAATGTTTTTGGCGAAAGGATTTCATAAAAAGTTGTACGGTGGAATTACAAAAATTTTATGTGTTTCGGAAGAAGATAAAAGGAATTTCGAAAAATTTGATTTGAAACCGGAACAGCTCAGCGTTGTCGGCGATACTCGTTTCGATAGGGTTTATCAAAAGAGTTTAAGAGCGCGTCAGAAAAATTTATTTAGAGATGATTTTTTCCTGAATAAAAAGGTATTTGTATTTGGGAGTTCATGGGAAAGCGACGAAGATGTGATATTTCCCGCGGTAGAAAAATTGATGAAATACGATAATGATTTTATTATGATTGTCGCGCCGCACGAACCAACGGTAATGCATTTGGAAAAGATCGAGCATACATTCGATAAGGTTATTCCAACCATACGTTTTTCTTCTAAGAATAATTACGCCGGAGAAAGAATTATAATAATTGATTCCATCGGCATTCTATTGACTCTCTACTATTATGCGGATATTGCCTATGTAGGCGGAAGTTTCAAACAAGGGATACATAATGTGCTCGAACCGGCTATTTACGGAATTCCGGTTTTGTTCGGTCCTAAAATTGACAATAGTCAGGAAGCGCTCCAACTAGCCGAACTTGGATGTGGTTTTGTAGTGAATAATAAAAAACAAGCGTACCGTGTTCTGCGTAAACTTTCTTCAAACGACGCCCAGAGAAAAAGTATCGGTGAGATTTCCGGTAGTTATGTAAATAGTCACACGGGCGCCACTGAGAAAATATTGAACGAAATTAACTCGATTTTGAGAGCCGGCAGCCGGTAGAGATAAATTCAACCCAAATTACCCGCCAATCATACAATCTTATTTATGGAGATTATTACTGAAGAAGTAACATCTTCTTCGTCTGCTGTAATCCTCCGTATTTCAAGCTGTAAAAATAAACTCCCGAAGATAGATTATCAGCGTTGAATTCGACCGAATGCTTTCCCGCCTGCATGGGTTGATTTATAAGCGTTTTAACTTCGTTGCCGAGTAAATCAAAGACTGAAAGCTTAACAAATTGATTATCGCTCCCTTGAATTTTGGGGATGCTGAATTTAATTGTCGTTGCCGGATTGAACGGATTGGGATAATTTTGCTGGAGTGAAAATTTATCGGGCGCTAAATTTTTATCATCTACCGAAGTAAGCGTAACCGAGCGTAATTCTTTTAATATCCAATCGTTCGGGTCGAGTTCCAATTTAGACGGCTGTCCGTCCAATTCGATTGAAAAAGATTCCCGCACTTTTCCGGTAGTGGACACTGTGAATGTTGAATCGCCTGCGGAGGCTGATATTCTTATCTGAACCGGCATTGAAAAATACCTCGGCGTACCGCGCTTTTCCTGTATAATATCGAAATCGATTCGAAATCTATTATTCCCGAGATTGGAATATCCCCACTCAACGCTGTATATCGGGTATAACTCTCCGTAAATCCAATCCTGAAAAAATTTATTCAAATCTAAACCCGAAACTTGCTCGGCTACCGCTTGAAAGTCTTCCGTAGTGGCAACTCCGTATTTTAATCCTGAAGTGTTTGCGTAAGTTTTCATTATTTCATAAAATTTATCCGTTCCTACAATTCCTCTCAGCATATGCAAAACAACCGCGCCTTTTGCGTATGTACGGCTGCCGTTAAAAATTTGTCCAACGCTGTTGATATTTTGAACCCATATAGAGCCTCTGGCGTTTTTTGCGGAATTCATTACGCTTTTCATTTTATTTTTATAAGCATGAAATCCTGAAACAGCTTCAATATAAACCGACTCCAAGTATGTTGCGAACCCCTCATTCAGCCAAATATGATGCCAGTCTTTGCATGTTATCATATCTCCGAACCATTGATGAGCCAGTTCGTGGGAAATCAATCTGCTTCCGAAACTCACAAGAGAAGTAATAGTTTGATGTTCCATACCGCCGCCCCAAAGGAACTGCGCGTGTCCGTATTTTTCCATATTGAAAGGATAAAGTCCGAATTTGTCCGAAAAGATTTTAAGCATATTTACAGTTTCATCCAACTGTCCTTTTGCGTAAGAAGTTAAGTCTTCAGGGAAGATGTAATGCGTGACTTTCATTGTATCTTTCCCGTCGTTGTAAACAAAATCATTTGTATATAATTCGTAATTAGTTATCGCGAGGGAAATAAGATATTGAGCAATCGGGTAATGATTTTTCCATTTATAAGTTTTTGTTCCGTCACCGTTGTCAAGAACTTCTTCCAAAGTTCCGTTCGATACTCCCACCAGATCTGAAGAAACTCTAATCCATACATCCGAAGAATCGGCTTTGTCTGCCGGAGTGTCTTTTACAGGGAACCAGTCGCTGGCGCCGTAGGGTTCGCTTAAAGTCCAAATTATCGGATTGCCGTTATGAGAACCGAACTCAAAACTGCCGAAACCGGAACTGCCCGGAGTTCCGTGGTAATAGACATCTACCGAAAACATTTCACCGGATTGGAGAGTATCTCCTAAAACTATTTGAATTTTATTCGAAGAGTGAACTGAATTAATATTATTACCTTTATACAAAACGGAGTCAAGTTCTAAATTATTCTGAAAATCGAGGAAGAAATCGGATAAATTATCAACTACGGCTTTTCCCTCAACTGTTACTTTCCCAATAATTTGGCGTGTGGAATAGGAAATGGTTAAGTCAAGTTTATAATAGGAGACGTCAATTGTTTTATCTCCGGGATATTGAACTTGATTCAATATGTTATATTTCTGAAAATAAGCTTGCTTACCTAAAGAACACTCATGCGTTTCCTGAGCGGA
>CAYNUJ010000234.1:0-4349 GCA_964400095.1 uncultured Melioribacteraceae bacterium | reverse complement strand
TTACAAAATAAATAACTGTTTCTATTTTTCCAAAAGGTTGTATTATCATCGCATGAAACCGCTCAAAAGATTCGGACAAAATTATTTAACGGACAACAATATAATTAAAAAAATAATAACGGAGTTCGCTCCTCAAACGTGTGACTTTATAGTAGAAATAGGTCCCGGACGGGGAGCTTTAACTAAATATTTAAATGAATGCGGAGCGGATATTGTTTCTGTTGAAATTGATAAACGGGTTATCGAAGAATTAGAGACTAAGTATAAAAACGTAAAGTTTATCGGCGCGGATTTTTTGAAGCTAACTGTTTCCAACCTGTCTGAGAAAAAAATGCGTGTGATAGGAAATATTCCGTATAACATTACATCGCCGATTTTATTCAAATTATTCGATAATTACAAAAGCGCCGCAGACGCCGTTTTAATGATGCAGGACGAAGTGGCAAAGCGTTTAACTGCGAAACCGAATACTAAAGAGTACGGTATTTTAAGCGTTCTAACCGAATTTTACGCCGATGTAAAATACTGTTTCAAAATATCTCCCAACGTTTTTTTTCCTAAACCGAAAGTAAACTCGGCGCTAATTCATCTCTTTTTTAAAGAATCTCTACCGTTCGACGATGATAAATTCTTCATCAAAGTAGTTAAAGCGGCGTTCGGCAACAGAAGAAAAACTCTAAAAAATTCGCTGAAGAATAGTATATTTCAAGATTGTGATTTTGAAAATATTTCCATGGATTTAACTAGAAGAGCCGAGGATTTGAGGATGAATGATTTTATAGAATTATCCTCCGAATTACGGAATTTAATGAATGAAAACCGATAGCCAAAATATTCTGACAAGAGACGTCATCAAAATTGATAAGGAACTGCTCGAGAATGTATCCGACTTAATCGAATCGCAGGATGCCGGCAGTCTGCTTAATATTTTCGCCGATCTGCATCCGGCGGATATTGCCGAAATCATTAACCATCTCGATTACGACGACGCGGAATATATTTTCAACATGCTCGATAAAGAAACCGCCGTCGAGGTCATCACGGAAATTGACGAAGACCTCCGTGAAAAAATACTGCAGGATATCGACGCTGCAAAAATCACCGATATTGTTGACGAATTAGATACCGACGACGCGACTGATATAGTCAGCGAGCTTCCCGAACAAGTAGCCGAGCACGTACTTAAAAATATAGACGAGGAAGACTCCGAAGACGTTAAGGAACTGCTTAAATACGAGGAGGATAGCGCCGGCGGTTTAATGAGCAGCGACTTTGTGAGCGTAAAAGATTCGGTCACTATCCGCACCGCCATTAGGGAAGTCCGTAATCACGCCGAAGACTTTGAACAGATTTATCATATTTATGTTTTAAACGAAAATGAACAGTTAGTCGGTTTCGTTAATTTAAAAGAACTTCTTATCAATCCGTTAAATACAGCTATTACTAAAGTAATGGATGAAGATTTAATTTATGTCACGCCCGAAATTGATCAGGAAGAAGTGGCTAAGGTAATGGAAAAGTACGATCTTGTGGCTATTCCGGTTGTTGACGAGAGCAAAGTTATGCTCGGAAGAATAACAATAGACGACGTTGTTGAAGTTATTCAGGAAGAAGCGGAAGAAGATTTACAGAAAATGGCGGGATTAACAGACGACGAGGAATTCAGCCATTCTACTTTCAGAGTATCAAGGATCAGACTCCCCTGGCTGCTTATCTCTTTAGTCGGCGAATTGCTCAGCGCTATCGTTCTTTCAAGTTATCAGGCTTCCATCGAAAAAGTTATAGTCGCAAGTTTTTTCATCCCTATTGTTATGGCTATGGGCGGCAGTTCGGGTCAGCAGGCAGCAATTGTGATGGTGCGGAGTCTCGCGACTAAAGAGTACTGGTTTTCGGAAGTAATTAAAAAATTATTTAAAGAATTCCGCGTCGCGCTTTTGAACGGAATAATTAGCGCCGTAATTTTACTCGCGCTTACATCCGTATTTTTCCATACCGAGCTGCAATTTTCTATTCTTCTATCGTTAACGTTATTAATAATTATGACCAACGCTACTATGGTCGGCGCAATGGTTCCGCTGCTGCTTAAAAAGATGGGAGCCGATCCCGTTGTGGCTACGGGTCCATTCGTTTCCACGTCTAACGATATAATCGGACTTCTGATTTATTTTATTCTTTTGAGCAATTTTTATATTAGCTGAATATGAAACCTCGAGAAATTGTCAATTCACTTTTCCCAACCGATTTCGTGTTTATATCTTTTTATCTCGCGCTGTCGTTAGTTAATTTAATATTCCATTCCAGAATAGAAATCTGGGCGGAATTAATATTCTATAATTTCCTCATAATTTCCACAATTGTTCTGCTCGCTTATATGGATAAAACTTCTAAAAAGATTTTGTGGAAACAGTTTCACTACTGGTACTTGGTTCCTCTTGTTTTTCTTACTTTCAAAGAAATCCATTTCATGATACAACCGATAAGAATAATAGATTACGACAATGTATTAATTCAAATAGACCGATTTATTTTCGGAACCGATCCCACTCGAGCATTATTCACAATAGCCAATCCGGTTCTAACGGAATTGCTTCAAATTGTTTACGGAACGTTTTTCTTTCTGCCGGTTATACTTGCAATAGATTTAATGCTTAACGACAGATACGAAGATGTAAAATTTGCCACATTTACCGTTGTATGGGGATTCGTGCTTTCATATATCGGTTATTTTCTCGTTCCGGCAATCGGACCCCGATTTACTCTGCATGATTTTGCCGCAACAAATACCGAACTGCCGGGACTATTCCTGACAAACTATTTACGGGAAATAGTAAACGCGGGCGAATCGATAGCAAAGGGAATCCCAAATCCGGCTGAAGTAGTTCAGCGCGATGTATTCCCCAGCGGTCACACTCAAATGACCTTAATAGTAATGTATTTATCAATTAAAATGAAAACTAAATCAAGATACTTTTTTGCCGTTAACGGAACGCTGCTAATTTTTTCGACTGTTTATTTAAGATATCATTATGCCGTGGATGTTTTGGGCGGCATATTATTTATGATTATTACTATCTGGAGCGGGAAATATCTTTACAATTGGTGGATAAAAAAAAGCGGAGGGATTCTTTATGATAACTCCTAAGGTTAAACTGCGGTTTCTCGGATTGTCTGAACAATTAAAGGGAAATATCTTTCCAGCGCGCAATTTGCATCGTCGCGTAGGGTACATTTTTCTTCGCCGTCTGTCAAATAACATTCGGCGCATAATATTTTTTTCATTTCGCCGGAATAGTCCCGAATGTTCTCAGAATCAATTCTCTCGACTAATTCAACCAATTTTTTATAATGAAATTCGATCGCGCAAATTTCATCATTTCGCAGCGAGCATAACCCGTCGTCGGTTGAATCTACGCAAATCGAACAAACTTTATCTCTTATCGCTTCAATGCTGTTATTCATTGTCGAGCATTCAATTTAATAATTTAACAATGCATAATAATTCATTTACTTCATAGATTCAATATGGACAAGAAAAATAAAGTACAAAGAATATTCGATTCAATTTCACCGAGATACGATTTTCTAAATCATCTGCTCAGCGGCGGAATAGATTTTTACTGGCGAAGGAAAGCGCTGAAATTAACGGGAATTAATCCGGATGCCAAATTACTCGATGTTGCATGCGGAACGGGCGATTTTTCAATTTCCGCGAAAAAATTCGGGGTTACCAATATTACCGGAGCGGATTTATCTTTGAACATGCTGAAGATATTCTCAGAAAAAACCGAGGATATCCGGGGCAGAACCGTGCAATGCGTCGCCGAACATCTGCCGTTTAAGAACAACTCATTCACAAATATAACCGTCGGTTTCGGAGTGAGAAATTTCTATGATATCCGCGAAGGGTTCAAATCATTCTACCGCGTTCTGCAGCCGGAAGGGAAAGCCGCGATATTGGAATTCAGAATGCCCGCCAACCCCATCGTTAAAGCGTTTTACAACTTTTACTTTACAACAATTCTTCCGTTAGTGGGAAGATTGATAAGTAAAGACCCGGAAGCTTATACTTATCTCCCGGAGTCTGTTAGGGATTTCGATAAAAATATTAATATAACGGAATTACTGAAACAAGCCGGATTCAATAATATTGAATATAAAGCGTTAACATTCGGAATTGTTCAAATTGTTATCGGAATTAAATAACTTCGACGCCGGTTAAAATGAAAAAGCCGGACTTTACCGCGCAATAGCGGAGTGGAAATAAATTCGTCCGGCAATAGTTTTATTTACTTCTTACAAATTTCACTTCCATGCTTTTCCATTCGCTTCCGTCCGGAACGGTCATATAC
>CAYNUJ010000233.1:0-4369 GCA_964400095.1 uncultured Melioribacteraceae bacterium | reverse complement strand
AGAGAAAACAGCAGGATTACGATTAAATTCTTCATTTTTCCCCATAAGTATTTATTAAGGCTATCATTTCTTTTACCGCCTTTTCCAGTCCCACGAAAACAGAATGAGCTATAATGGAATGCCCGATGCTCAATTCGTCTATGTTTTCTATCGCGAGGAACTCCTTGATGTTTTGATAATTTAATCCGTGCCCCGCGTTAACGCCGAGTCCTAATTTTTTCGCGTGTTTAGCTGCAATTCTAATTCGCTCCAATTCGTCGAACATTTCTTCTTCGCTTTGTGCGTTAGCGTAAATTCCCGTGTGAATTTCGATAAAATCGGCGTCAATCTCGGCGGATGCGTCTATTTGAAGCGGATCCGGCTCAATAAAAAGAGAAACGGGAATGTCGCTTTCGTGAAGCTGTTCAATTGCTGCGCGGTATTTCTCGATATTGTCGATTACGTTTATTCCCCCTTCGGTTGTCAGTTCCTGTCGTTTTTCGGGAACGAGCGTAGCCAACTCCGGCTGAACGTCTTTAGCTATCGCAATAATTTCGGGCGATACCGCCATTTCGAGGTCGAGTTTGGTTGTGACTAATTCCCGCAGTAACCTAACGTCGCGTTCGTTAATGTGGCGGCGGTCTTCTCGGAGGTGAACTACAATTCCGTCAACGCCGTATTTCTCCGCCATTAAAGCGAACGTAACCGGGTCGGGCTGATTTTCGCCGCGGGCGTTGCGGATTGTCGCTATGTGATCTACATTGATTGAAAATTTCATTTTATCGCCAATATTTTTATTCAACACAGTAAAATTAAATTATAATTTGATAAGATAAAATAGGAAATAATTTTTCATCCTTCAAAAGAATTGTTGATAGATGATTTTTATTCATAGATTTTAAATTTAGAGTTTACAAATGTCGAAATGTAAGGGATAATATCCCTCAAATATGTCGAAATGTCAAGGATAATATGCCCTCAAAATGTCGAAAAGTAAGGGATAATAGACAGCAATTATGTCGAAATGTAAGGGATAATTAGCCTGTGAGAAACGAAATAACGTTCATAATCTCTTTATGTAAGTTAAGCTACAACCGCTATGGGTGGAGTGGTCATTTGTCATTGGTCATTCGGGAGCGAGGCGGAAGAGCTGCATAATTGTTAAATTGTCTAATGGTTAAACTGCTGGGCGAGGCTTATGGGTATAGGTTTAAAATGAGAGAAATGAGAGGCGAGAAAAAAATCCAATCCGTAGAAATCATAATCGATCATGAAAATCCGCGTTCTATTAACCCTCAGTGTTCCTGCCTAACAGATTTGTTTCGCGCAAAGACCGCAGAGATTGTACGCTAAGACCGCGAAGTTTTCTCTGCATGAAAAGAAAAAGCCGGAACTAATCAGCCCCGGCTCCTTTTAACTTTTGCGAAGCATCCTTCGGAGAACTTTATACTTTGAACTTTGAACTTTCTACTTGATTAACGTCATCTTGCCCGAAGCTCTGTATTTACCCGCAGTTAATTGATAAATATACATCCCGCATGTCAACTTATATTTCGAATTTTATTCCCTGCGCTAGCGGCAGATCAGCGCCGAAATTAATTGTGTTGGTTTGCCGCCTCATATACGCTTTCCAAGCGTCGGAACCGGATTCGCGTCCGCCGCCGGTTTCTTTTTCCCCGCCGAAAGCTCCGCCTATTTCCGCGCCGGATGTTCCGATATTAACGTTCGCGATGCCGCAGTCGGAACCCCAAGCCGAAAGGAAAGTTTCCGCTTCGCGTAAATTATTGGTGAATATCGAACTCGAAAGTCCCTGAACAACGTCGTTATGAATTTCGATTGCGTTGTTTACTTCTCCGCTGTATTTGATGAGATAAAGAATAGGCGCGAAGGTTTCTTCCTGAACAATTTTATAATGATTTTCCGCTTCGGCAATTGCCGGAACAACATAACAGCCGGATTCGTATCCGTCGCCTTCAAGAACTTGTCCTCCGCTTAAAACCGTTCCGCCTTCTTCCTCAACGCGTTTGAGAGCGTTCTTAAACATCGCCACGGCGGCTTTATCAACCAGCGGTCCAACGTGATTCGATTCGTCCATTGGAGAGCCGATTTTAAGAGTGGAGTAGGCTTTAATCAAAGATTCTTTAACTTTATCATAAGCGCTTTCATGAATTATTAATCTTCGCGTCGAAGTGCATCGCTGACCGGCGGTTCCTACCGCGCCGAATACGATTGCAGGAATCGCAATTTGCAAATCAGCGTCGGGAGTAATGATAATAGCATTATTACCTCCCAATTCGAGTATCGTTTTGCCGAATCTTCCGGCAATAACTTTTGCCGCATGATTTCCTACCGCCGTAGAACCGGTAATCGAAACAAGCGGAATGCGTTTGTCGTTCAATAATTTTTCACCCACGGAAGAACCGCGTCCGATAATCAATGAGAAAAGTCCTTCGGGAAGATTATTATCCTTTATTACATCGGAAATAATTTTCTGAACCGCGATGGCGGTAAGCGGAACTTTTGAAGAGGGTTTCCAAAGATTTGTATCGCCGCATACCGTTGCAAGCATTGCGTTCCATGCCCAAACGGCAACCGGGAAATTAAAAGCGGTAATAACTCCGACTACGCCGAGCGAATGATACTGTTCGTACATTCTATGATTCGGACGTTCCGAATGCATGGAATTTCCGTATAACTGCCGGGACTGCCCGACTGCAAAATCGCAGATATCAATCATTTCCTGAACTTCGCCGAGACCTTCCTGAATTGATTTACCCATTTCATAAGAAACCAACTGTCCGAGCGGTTCTTTGAAATTCCTTAACGCCAGTCCTATCTGACGTACTATCTCTCCGCGTTTTGGAGCGGGAACTTTGCGCCATTCTTTAAAAGCCTGATGCGATTGAGTGACAATTTTGTCGTAATCATCTTCGCTTGCCAGATAAACCGACGCAATTGTTTTTCCGTCAACGGGACTTTTAACTTCCAACTCGCCCTGATCTTCGGTCTCAAACCAATTCAACCCGGTTGACGCGCCGTGATTTTTTTCTTTAATCCCTAATTCATCTAAAAAATTCATTTCTACTCCTCTAATTTTCCATGTTTTTTTCTAAAATTGAATACTAAATATAAATAATTTATATTCTCAAAATAAGAAAACGAGGGAGGAATTATTACAATTTATAAATATCTGGGAGTTTTTCTTTAACTCCCAAAAAAACAATTGGAAAAGGTTTTATCGAGCATCATTATTGAACCGCCCCCGACAGAATGTCGGGTCAAGTTCCGCGGTTCGGCTGAGTATTTACTATTTTCCTTTCTACGGACTGCGTCCACAGTTATTATAGATTGAAGCGCTCCCGCGCTTCCGTCTTCGCACGATTTACTGTGATGCGTAGCGATAATGCAGTATTTATAGCGCAAATATTTTGCTAATTTTTCCCTTTGAGAGATATTCGTTTTCCTGACTGCGAAAGCAGTCAAATTTACAATAGCCTCGAACGAAGTTCGGGGACCGGAGAAACCGCAAATAGACACAACTGCGGAGCAGTTGAATTATCATCCCGCGTTTTGCATATCTTACCGGAAAGATTAATCGCCGAAATATATTAGAAAAAAAGTTTAATCTAAATATTGTTGGGTAGGGGCATGGGGGTATAAAGGTATAATGTATAGGGCTATTTGTTTCAGAGTTGTATTTTTCCTAATCAACAATAAACTGTAAAACCGGAACTTTTCATGAGAAATTAAAAACTATTTTGTAATTTCACTTCTAAAAAATGAAAAAATATCTTACTTCCAATAAATTTATTCCGCTGTATTTCGCTTTAGCGGATTTAATCATTTTATTGATTGTTGCAGATAACTACGGAATTTTCCGCGACGAGTATTATTACGTCGAATGCTCTAAAAATCTTGCATGGGGATTTGTAGATCAGCCGCCGTTTTCATCTCTTTTACTTGCGATTTCACGTTTTTTGTTTGGCGAGACTATCATTGGAATTCGCATTTTCGCCTATCTTGCCGGAGCGGCGACAGTCTATTTAAGCGGAATTATTGCATTTGAATTTGGCGGAGGTAAATTTGCTGCAAGTTTCGCGGCTTTAACGGTAATGTTTTCCGGCGTCGTATTGGGAACATCAAGCTACTTCTCGATGAACGCTTTTGATATTTTATTCGCTTCGATATTTTTTCTTCTCTTAATAAAGTTAATTAAAAGCAAAAATAACAGAATATTGATCTTTATCGGAATTCTGTTCGGTTTGGGATTGATGAACAAACTTTCTTTTATATTCTTAGGCTTCGGCGCATTCATCGGTCTGCTTTTGACGGAAAACAGAAAATATTTCTTAGTAAAGGAATTTTGGTTTGCAGTTATATTAGCATTTCT
>CAYNUJ010000232.1:0-4475 GCA_964400095.1 uncultured Melioribacteraceae bacterium | reverse complement strand
AGACTAAATATCACAAAAAGAAGATTCGCAATGGCTTCAAAATAATAATTTAGTTAATATTCATTAAATTAATTACAAATCACACACACATCGCTGTAATAATTTATTTAATAAATTCTAATCCGCAAAATCCTTCAATTCATCTTTATTTTATCACTCGAGCCAATAAGCAAAGAACATTTGTCGGAAAAATAATTTCCGCAATTCAAAAATACAATTTAATATAAATGGGAATAGTGAAAACTTTACTTGGTTAAATTTCAACATCGCTCGCTGACGGGATAATCGAAATCCATTTTGCGTTTGCTTATTTTAACAAGAGCGTCCTGCAGTTTTTTCTTTAATTTAGCGTCCACCCGGTCGGGAATCATTTTGCCTATTAAATGGTCGTATTCATGAAGAATTACCCGCGCGAATAAATCGTCCACTTCTATTATCTGCTCATTTTCGTCCGTATCGAGATACTTTACTCTGATAATTTCCGGACGCTCGACATCGGCTTTTAACTCCGGCAGACTTAAGCAGCCTTCCTCAAAAACTGCGGTTTCTTCGGAGACTTCAACTATTTCCGGATTGATTAAAGTAACCGGTCTGTGGTTTTTAAATTCATCCATCGTACTGAGATCGACCAGGAAAAGAGATTTATCGGAATTCACCTGATTTGCCGCCAAACCAATTCCGTTTGCGTTGTGCATTGTTTCATACATATCGCGAATAAGTTCTATTAAATTATCGTCAACTTTTTCAACCTTCTTTGATTTATTCCTTAGTATTTTATCACCGTATAGAGTTATCGGTAAAATAGCCATTATCACTCCGCTTCTTCAAAATCGACGGGTTCAATCATATCTGCGTCTAAATCCTTGAACACCAAAACTTCCGTCGAGTAAAATAACATTCTAATATTAAGTCGAAAGATAACCAAGATTTGCTGAAGAATAAAGGATAGCAAAAGGAAATAATAAGGCGTTCTTGGAATTCCCAAATCAATGATATTATATAATATTGTCCCTAATCCGCCCATTAAGGCAACAATAAAAAAGAGTCCGAAAGATTTATTGAAATTATTTTTTATGAATAGAGCCGCATAACCGATAGTTTTAAAGAGGTTCTGGCGGTTCCTTAAAGCCATAATAATTTTAGTGTAATCGGAGACAATCGATACAATTCCGATCATGAAAATAAGAAATGCGTAGCGAATGACTCGAAGCGTAAAATCCAACGCGGACATTTCGGTTCCCGAAAAAACAGAAGCAATTAATTGCCCGAAAAGAGTGTTGAGTATAAACGCAGCGGCGTACAATACAACGGAAAGAAGCACAACCTTCATAAACCTGAACCAATGTTTTATTCCTCCGTAGAAAAAATCGATTATATGATTCTTTTTGGAATTGCTGAATACCGCTATTAATCCGCCTGCATAGAACGTATTAATCAGCACATAAATTGTAGTTATTCCGTAAAGCAAATTTGGTAATTGGGATATTCCCCTTTTGTAGATTTCGGTAAATTGAACGTACCAAATAAAATCAAACCCGAGAGCTAATTTATCGCTCATCAGCGAAGTTTGAAGATTATCGCGAAGCATATTAGCCACAGGAATTGTCATCAGCAGCGCGAGCACAGAATTTGTAGCCCAAAGTAAAATGACGAATTTCTGATTGTAAAAAACTTCGCGGGAGGAATTAACCAATGTGGACTTAAGCGTAAACTTCATCCGACACTCCCGAGTATCATCAAAGCATTCTGAATCCAGAAAAACCACTTAATGGAAATTGACGCCGCGCCCCAATATTTAGGTTCCATTGTAAACGAATTGTTTGAAAAATTGACGTCGAAAAGATTTTTTCTTAGCGGGTCAATCTCTACGCTATATAAATCAGACTCCGTTTTAATTTTGAATATTTTATATCTCTCCGGAGTTTCCCACCTTAATTTAATAGTATCGTTCGATGTATAGCACCAAATATCCTGCCGGAATTTCCCGTCGCCCAATCGCTCGGCGAAAATTTCGTAACTGCCCGGAGCGGTTTTTTTTACGTATTTAATACGGTCGTCGAATATCTTTGAACTGTAAAATGATTCATCGAAGAACCAATCAATTTTTTCTCCATACTCGGACCGAACTAAATTAATAAAATCTTCCGATTTAGGATGCTTGAATTTATATTTACTATAATATTTCTGAACGATCCGGAAAAACTTTTTTTCCCCTATTATTCTTTCCAAAGAATGGAGCATCAATTCCGGTTTCGAGTAAGCGTTTATTACGTACGAAAGTACGTTCGGCAGCTTATAACTTGTATCCGCAATTGCGCCGGTAGTTTTATCCCGATAGTAACGTTTCATAGCTCTCCCTTCCTCGGGGAATTCAAAAAATCCAAGCGAATAAATTATCGGAATTTCGTTGTAACCGAAAAAATTGATCCCGTAAACCGGCAGATATCCGAACGAGCGAAAAGTGAGATAAGCTTTTTCCCCGAAAAAGGCGTCCGTGGCTTTACTGGCAAAATAGGACGTAAAACCCTCGTCCAACCATGCTTCGATGGTTTCGTTATTGGCGATAACGCCGTAAAAAAATTGATGAATGAATTCGTGCATAACGAGTTTTTCCGGATAGTGTGTATTCTCGGGAGAAAATAATCTTGCGCTAACCGTAAACAACGTCGGATATTCCATTCCGCCCGATGCGCTTGATCTCGGACAGTCGATAAGCGTAACCTGTTCGTAAGGATATTCGCCTATATTTTCTTCGAAATATTTCAAAGTGAATTTAGTCGAGTTAAAATATCTATCGATATATTTTTCCCTGCCCGGCTGTACAAACATTCTAACGTTTATACTTGAATCGTCTTTACGAAGATAAGCCTCGGAAGTGTCGATTATATCGGAAGTAAAAACCCATGCAAAATCGTGAACGCCATCCTGCACAACTTCGTAAGTTGTTCTTCTGTTTGCAGTATATTGTTTTTTAATTATTCCAGTCGAAGCAAGCGAATATTTTTCCGGCAGATTTATCATCGCGCGGTAACGACCGAAATCGGAATAAAAATTCAGCCGCGGGAAATACTGATTGCAGACCCACTTCCCATTTTCAAAAACTCCGGTTTTGGGGAACCACTGAGAGATAAAATAAAAATCGGCGTCACGCGCTTTACCGAACCGTTTTATTGAAATTGGAATTTTTAATTTATAGTAAAATTTAATTACCGCCGAATCGCCGGGCATAATGGATTCATTCAAATCAACTTTTGCTACAGTACTGTCGAAGGGATTTTCCTCATCCGGCTGAAAAAAAAGAAGCTTTTTATGTTTGCCGTCAACTAATAATGAGTCAATTTCGAAATGAGTCTGCGCTTCGGGAGGGATATTATAAACCGACGCGAAAATGGTTCTGCCGCTTTGATATGCGTTAGCGTATAAATGGAATTCTATTTCATCTGTCGGATATCCGGTTATATTCCGCCAGACTATTTCCTCTTCTACAGTGATTTTATCATTTAATTCCTGGAAGAAAATATCGAAGGAATAATCCGCAATATTATTTACATTTCCGGCTTCTTTTTTTTCGAGACCGTTTATATAATTATCGCCGCGTCTTTCAACCGAAGCAAAATTATTGAAAGGATTATTGCCGTTTACAAAATAAGTCAATCCCGTAAAAAGCAAAAACGGTAAAAGCCAAAGATATTTTTTCTCTTTTTTCAATATGCATTCAGAGTAATTTCCACTCTGCAAAGATAAAAAAGTAATGGATAGACTGAAAATAAGATTAATCCGGATTTACCGTTAGTAATAATAGTTACAAAAGTGAAAAATAGTAATAAAGTCAGTCATTCAATCCCGAAGGGATGACATTACTGTAACAACACTGCTCAAAACATCATAAACCCCGTAGGGGTGATATTAGTATTTCCTGCTATCTGATGTAATCCAACTATATGTCACTCCTTCGGAGTTGTGTTTGTTGCTTCTGCTTCATGATTTTATAATAATTTTACCCCTTCGGGGTTTTTGGGGTTTTAACTATACGAAAAATGTTTAGTCTTCTCGAATATCTAAAAACATTTTTCAACATTAAACAAAGGGGAAGAATCATAAAAATGCGACTTGTTATAACAAAAAAAACCACCCGCCAAAATTTACGTGACGGATGGTCGAATGTTTTTATGAAGCATTTATGAGTACACTCACTCGTCATTGCGAGCCACGACTTGTCGGGGCGAAGCAATCTATTGATTTTGAGCTAAATTCGAAAGATTGCTTCGCTTCGCTCGCAATGACGTAATACCTGCGCTTTTTAGAGCAGACTCATTTATCCCAAAATTTAATGCGCGTCATTATTGCTAATAATAGCTTTTTATTTTTTAATTAATATTTCTAACGACTAATTTGGGTTAATAATATTACGAAAGGGGTTAATCCCGAAGGGATGACATTACTGTAACAACACTGCTCAAAACATCATAAACCCC
>CAYNUJ010000231.1:0-4528 GCA_964400095.1 uncultured Melioribacteraceae bacterium | reverse complement strand
ATTTTATATCATTAATTCAGTCATCCCAAATTCTAAAAAGAAAATAAGAAAAAAACACGTCACGGCAAAACGGTTTTTAACGGCTTGGAGCTTATCCGCCGTCTTTTTGGCGGTGTTCGGTATCAATCCTTTATAACGTTATACGTTTAATCTGTGTTATCTGTGTTCTATTCCCGAGCCTTCCATATTTTATAAAAATGAGTTCATTTTATTTATATTTCGTTCCTAATTAAAGAATTTCGGATAAGCGGAATATATGAGCGATAAACTTTACACATACCCGATTGAAAAACTCCTTAAATGGATTCTATCCGATTTGGAGAACGATAAGATTTTAGGATTTTCGAAAGAATTGTTTTTCACGCCCGATAAGAATCACCCGTACAGATTTAGGAGATACGGACAACTTCTCGAAACGCCCGTCGGAGTAGCCGCGGGTCCGCATACGCAGATGTCGCAGAACATAATTCTGGCGTGGCTTTACGGCGCGAGGTACATCGAGCTGAAAACCGTACAGACATTGGACGAACTCAAAATCGTCAAACCGTGCATCGACATGACCGACGAAGGCTTCAACTGCGAATGGTCGCAGGAGTTGAAAATTCATCAATCGTTCGACGAATACTTAAACGCGTGGATAATCATTCATCTGCTTAAAGATAAATTCGGATGGAACCGAAACGGAGCCGGCTTCATTTTCAACATATCGGTCGGCTACAATTTGGAAGGCATAAAAAAACCGAACGTCCAGTGGTTCTTGGATAAAATGGAAAACTGCGAGGAGGAATTGAATGAAAAGATTGAACTGATTTCGAAAATCTATCCGCGTATAAAAGAGATAAAAATTCCTTCGCGGATGTCCGACAACGTAACGCTTTCCACAATGCACGGCTGCCCGCCCGACGAAATAGAAAGCATAGTAAATTATTTAATTAAAGAACGCAAACTCCACACGGCGGTTAAATTAAATCCGACTCTCCTCGGCGCGGATAAAGTGCGCGAAATATTAAACGACAAACTCGGATTCGAATTGGTCGTTCCCGACGAAGCGTTCGGGCACGATTTGAAATGGGACGACGCAGTCGGGATGATTGAAAGATTGATAAAGATTGCCGCGGAAGAAGGAGTGGAATTCGGATTGAAATTAACGAACACTCTCGAATCTCTGAATATCGAACGGTTCCTGCCGGGAAGCGAAAAGATGGTTTACATGAGCGGACGTGCGCTTCATCCCATTTCCATTAACCTCGCGGCAAAGCTACAAGATAAATTTAACGGCGAATTGGATATTTCATTCTCCGCGGGAGTGGACGCTTTCAACGCAGCCGATACTATTAAATGCAATCTGCGTCCTATTACCATTTGCAGCGATTTGCTTAAACCGGGCGGATATTCGCGATTGGCGCAGTACTTCGAAGAACTCGATAAAGCTTTTGAATACGCAGAGGCGAGCGGCATTGAAGAATTCTTGATAAATTCTTCGAACGGCGAAAACGATTTGAGAAACGCCGCTATTAGCAATTTGAAAAATTACGCAGAAAAAACGATTAACGATAAACGTTATAAGAAAACAGACTTCAAGTACGACGACATAAAAACGAATCGCGAATTAACGGTATTCGACTGCATACATGCGCCTTGCGTTCAAACGTGCGCTATCGGTCAGGACGTGCCGGAATATATGTATCACACCGCTAACGGAGATTTCGAAAAGGCGTTCGAAGCTATTGAAAAAACAAATCCGTTGCCGAATATTACCGGAATGGTGTGCGACCATTTATGCCAAAGCAAATGCACGCGCATCAATTACGACGCGCCTTTGCTCATAAGGGAAATAAAGAGATTCGTTTCCGATAAAGCGAGCGCGGACTTTAATTTAAAACCGAAAGAACCCGTTGGCGTTCGCGCGGCGGTAATCGGAGCCGGTCCGGCGGGGTTGTCGGCGGCGTATTTCTTCGCGCTCGAAGGCGTTGAAGTTGACGTTTACGAAAGCAAACCCTTCGCGGGCGGAATGGCGTCGGACGCAATTCCCGTATTCAGAATTACCGAAGAAGCTATAAACCGCGACGTTGAAAACATAAAATCGCTCGGCGTTAAATTCCATTTTAACGCGCGGGTCGATAAGCGGCATTTTGAAGAATTGAGAAAAGAAAGCGATTACATCTTTATTTCCGTCGGAGCGCAGTTGGGGAAGAAATTAATTATTGAGGGCGAAGATTTACCCGGCGTTTACGACCAGCTTTCGTTCTTGGCGGATTCGCTGCGCGGCGAAACTCCCGAATTGGGCAAATCGGTCGCTATTATCGGCGGCGGACTTTCGGCTGTGGACGCCGCGAGAACCGCTAAGAGACTCGTCGGAAATGACGGCAGCGTAACTGTGGTTTACAGAAGAACCAAAAACGAAATGCCATGCGGCTGGGAGGAAGCCGATATTATGGAGGAGGAGGGAATTCTTATTCTCGAATTGCTTTCGCCTGAGAATATATCTTCGGAAAACGGAAAGCTGAAATTAATCTGCTCCAAAATGAAATTGGGCGAAAAAGATTCTTCCGGCAGAAGGCGTCCGGTTAAATTGGAAAACGCCGAAGAGGAATTGATATTCGATTCTATTATCACTTCGATAGGACAGGATGTTGTTCTCGATTTCTTTCCAGAGGAAAAACTGATTGTTGACGAAACTACATTCGAAACGCAAATTGAAAATGTATTTGCCGGAGGAGACGCCGTGCGGGGAGCGGACTCGCTTATAAACGCTATTGCTGACGGGCAAAGAGTTTCGCGAACAATATTGAAGATAATTGAAAAAGAGTTGAACTTGAATTTAACTCCCGCCGAAAAATTGGACGACGCGGGGTTCCAGAAAAAATTGGCGAAAAGGGAATTCGGAATTGAGATTCCTTCCATTCCCGTCGAGCAAAGAAACGGCTTCGAATTGGTGCATCCTCTGCTTACCGACGAACAGGCGATGGCGGAAGCTTCGCGCTGTTTGTACTGCGACGATATTTGCAATATATGCGTTACCGTCTGCCCAAACGTCGCCAACATAGCAATTAAAACCGAACCGTTCGAAGCGAAAATTCCCGGCGCGAATAAGACGTTTAAAATCGAACAGACGAATCAAATAATAAACATAGGCGATTTTTGCAACGAGTGCGGCAACTGCGATACATTCTGCCCCACGAGCGGCTCGCCGTATAAAGTTAAACCGAAGTTATATTTGACGAAAGAATCGTTCGAGCGGGAGGATAATTGTTACTTTGCCGAAGGAAATGTTTTATACCGTAAATCAAATGGGCGGGTTGAAAGAATTGAGTTCAGCGGCAAAGCGGGGAAATATTTTTCGGACGAGCTTTCGTTTGAGTTTGATTTAAATGATTTTTCCGTCGTTCAATCCGTCGTTCCTGAAATAAGCGCTGAAACTTTTGAAAAGATTATCGAGATGACGTATATTTATAACATAATTATTAATTACCCGTTGTTTTCGCGGTAATTGGAACGCTGATTTTTATGATAATTATAATTTTTTAAGATGGACAATTACAAATATTCGGATATAACTTCTAAAATAATAAAAGCGTATTATAACGTTTTTAATAAACTCGGTTACGGGTTTTTGGAAAAGGTTTATGAAAATTCGATGATGATAGAATTAAAGGAGATGAATCTTAAATGCGAAAAACAAGTTCCTATAAAAGTGTTTTATAATGAAAAAGTTATCGGCGATTATTACGCCGATATAGTGGTGGAAGATAGAGTTATTATTGAATTAAAAGCCGCCGAATCTCTTTGTGAGAAGCATGAAATTCAATTGGTTAATTATTTAAAAGCGACTGAGATGGAAGTTGGGTTATTGTTAAATTTCGGTAAGAAAGCAGAATTCAAAAGAAAAGTTCTAACTTCAGAATATAAAAATCTGCGTAAATCTTAATAATCATAATAATCTGCGTTCCTATTAAGTATGTAAGGATAATATGAAATTTTATTTAAATGGAAAAGAAAAAGAATTTAACGGTAACCCTGAGCTATCGTTATTAAAATATTTGCGCGAAGTTGAAGGCATAACTTCCGTTAAGGACGGCTGCGCCCCTCAAGCGGCTTGCGGAGCTTGCTCGGTAATAATTGACGGTCAGGCAAAGCTTTCGTGCGTAATCCCGATGAAAAAAAATGAAGGCAAATCAATAATTACACCGGAAGGATTAGGCGAATACCGGAGAAGAGTTTTCGCGAATGCCTTTGTTTCAAAAAGCGGCGTTCAATGCGGATTCTGCATTCCCGGCATAGTGATGCAGGCAAACGTCTTAATTGATAATAATCCGAATCCTACACGGAAAGAAATAGCCCGCGCTTTGCAGCCCAACATCTGCCGCTGCACGGGATACAAAAAAATAGTCGATTCGATTGAATACGCGGCGGAAGCGATACGCGATATGCGCGAAATACCCAAGCCGAATACCGACGCTAAAATCGGCAAACGCCATCCTAAATACGACGCGGATAAACTTACGTTAGGCGACAGCCCTTATGTGGC
>CAYNUJ010000230.1:1186-4561 GCA_964400095.1 uncultured Melioribacteraceae bacterium | reverse complement strand
TAAAAGTTCAATCTTTGTTCTATCAGCCTCGCGCCGTAAAGACGCAATAAATTAAAATTTGCCGATAATTCAATTACAAGGCGAGGTTAAAGAATATTTATTAATTGTCGATTTGGAAATCCTCCATTCGCCTATAAATTTCCTCCGTTCGCCGATTTTCTCTTTCGCTGACTTTATTCATCAATTAAATTGCGGTTGTAAATTTGAAAAAGGAGAGAAAATGAAAAACGGAAATGGAAATCACGGAAGGTTATTAATCGGGATACTCCTCGTTGCGCTGGGAAGTTTATTTTTACTGGATAATTACGGCGTTCTGTATTTCAGTCTGCCGGATATAATTTTTGAATGGGAGTGGATATTAATTTTGCTGGGACTTTTTCTGCTGGCGACTTCGAGGAATAAAATGGCGGGCTCAATATTAATCGGTATCGGATTGTTTAATTTATTCCCCGAATTCTGGCCGCTTACGCTCGTGGCTATCGGGCTGTATCTTATCTTAAGGAATGAAAACCATAGACGCTCCGCCGGAAAAGAATGCAAAATTGATTCTTCCGATGAAGATTTTATTGACGAAGTCGCTATTTTAGGGGGCGGCACAAAAAATATTTCTTCAAATAATTTCCGCGGAGGAAGAATTACGGCTATATTCGGCGGGACGGAAATACGTCTGCTCGACAGTAAATTAGCCGAAGGCAGAAATGTATTGGACGTCTTTGCAATGTTCGGCGGCGCAACGATTATTACGCCGAAAGACTGGAATGTGAATTTACAGTTGACGCCTATTTTCGGAGGTTTCGCGGATAAAAGATTCAGAGACCCGAACGAAGTTTACGATCCCGACAGAACGCTCGTTATTAAAGGAATTATTATTTTCGGCGGCGGAGAAATAAAAAGTTTTTAGTGAGATAATGATGAAAAAATTTACAGGCTCCGATATTATCGGAATAATACTTATCCTACTCGGCGTTACATTTACGATCGATAACATATTTTATATCGATATTGACATTACCGATTTAATATTTTCGCTTCCCACAATTTTATTTTTTATCGGACTCAGTTCGCTGAAACAGAGAGATAGAAAAACTAAACCGTATCTTTTTTTCGGTCTTGCCGGAGCGGGATGGATTTTAATTCTTGCCGGATATTCGCCGCTTGATCTTCTCATTGACAATTGGCCCGTGCTGATAATAATTGCGGGAGCGCTTATCATTTTAAGCTATAATAAGAATCAGCGGCGATCGGAAAAGAATTTATCGGATCTGAAGAGCGGAAGATTCGAAAAACTTGACGAATTCATTTTTTGGAGAGGACTTAAAAGAAATTTCCAGGGAATCAAGTTCGCGGGCGGCGATATAACGGTATTGATGGGAGGAGCGCACCTTGATTTTCGTAGCGCGGAATTATCCGGCGAGAAAATTGTGCTGAACGCGACTGTAATTATGGGAGGAATTGAATTACGAATTCCATCGGACTGGAATATTATTTTCACCGGAATTACTCTTTTCGGCGGAACGGACGACGAGCGTTTAAGGCGCCCCGGTTTCGGGATCGATTGGAAAAAATCGGTGGAAATTAAAGGATTGGTTTTATTCGGCGGATTGGGGATAAAGTCATGAAAAGTCCCGTTCTTTCGGATATCAGAATAAGCGCTTCGTATATTTTTATTTGGATATTGGTTTCAATAATACAAACCGCCGCGCTGCATTATTTAATTAACCTCGATTTACTTTTCGCGGCGACGGATTCCATAGTATTTAACTTTTTATACGCAGCGCTCGGCTTGAGCCTCTGGTTTCCGGTTCAGTATATTTCCATTGAAAGCAGCCCGGCGGCAAAAATAATTTTTAATCATTTGATTGCCGCGGGAATTACTTCGGTTATATGGATAAGTTCGAGTTCGTTTATTCTGAGCAAGATATTTCCGAACAGCGGAGAATATCATATTCTTCTCCAGCGTTCTTTTCTTCCCCGCTTCATCATCGGCGCAATTTATTACGCTGTAATTATCGCTTTATATTACTTAGTTATCTATTATAATAATTTTCAGGAAAAGAAAATCCGGCAGATTGAATTGGAAAAGTTGATCAACGCCGCGGAACTCAAATCGCTCAAATATCAAATCAATCCTCATTTTATTTTCAACAGTTTAAATTCCATAAGTTCACTTACTTTAAGCGCTCCGAACATCGCGCGGGAAATGACAATCAAACTCGGAGATTTCCTCCGTAAAATTTTATCCAAAAACGACAATTCTTTTAACAGTGTGGAAGAAGAAATTGAAAACGTAAAGCTCTACTTGGAAATTGAAAAAATACGTTTCGAAGATAAGTTCAGCCTGCTGATTGAAAATAACGGCGACTGCCGCGACGTACAGATTCCGAGTATGCTGCTGCAGCCGTTAGCAGAAAACGCCATTAAATACGGAGTGTACGAAGCGACGGAAAAAATTGACATTAAAATTAAATGCGTTAAGCATAAAGGCGTTCTCGAAATCCGGTTCGTCAACCAGTTCGACCCCGAATCAATTCCCCGCCGGGGAGAAGGAATAGGATTGAAAAACATTTCCGAGCGGCTCAGACTAATTTACCGTCAGGATAATCTTTTGCAAATTGAAAAACTCAATAATAAATTTATAGTTAAAATTTTTATTCCTGTTCGGGAGAATGCATGAAAAAGTTATCCGCCGTAATTATAGACGACGAAAAATTAGCCCGCGAAATAGTAAAAAATTATTTGAGAAAATTTGATAACATTCAAGTTGCCGCCGAATGCGAAAACGGTTTCGAAGGCATCAAAACGGTGAACGAATTGAATCCGGATATCATTTTTCTCGATATTCAAATGCCTAAAATTAACGGATTTGAAATGCTCGAACTTATCGAGAGTCAGCCGGCTGTAATTTTCACTACCGCTTACGATCAATACGCAATTAAAGCGTTCGAGAAAAACGCCGTCGATTATCTGCTTAAGCCGTTTTCCTCCGAGCGCTTTGAGCAATCGGTGAAAAAAGTTCTCAATAATATTAACGACGATATTCCGCCAATAATACAATCCCTCTCCGAAGAAAAAACTTACGAGGAGTATTTAAACAGAATTGTAGTTAAGAACAAGAACAACATAATTGTTTTCCCCGTTGAGGATATTGTTTATTTCGAAGCGCAGGACGATTACGTGTACATTCATACAAAAAGCGGAAAATTCTTAAAGCAGAAAACAATGAAATATTACGAAAATAATTTGGACCCGAAAAACTTCATCCGCATTCACCGCTCCTACATAATGAATATCGAGTACCTGAATAAAATTGAACTGCACGGGAAAGAGAATTACGCCGCTAAAATGAAAAACGGGGAGCGATTGAATATCAGCCGC
>CAYNUJ010000230.1:0-1086 GCA_964400095.1 uncultured Melioribacteraceae bacterium | reverse complement strand
AATATATATTTCGGAGGTAAGATGGACACGGCAAAAATATTTAAGAACGGAGAAAGTCAAGCAATTCGTATCCCAAAAGCATACAGATTGAAAGGCAAGGAAGCTCATATTACAAAATTGGGAGAAGCGCTTATTATTTTGCCAAAAAGAGAAGGGTGGGATTCTTTGATTTCGAGTCTGGATAATTTTACGAATGATTTCATGAACGACCGCGAGCAGCCGGAATTGGAAAACCGGGAGAGCTTTTTTCAATGAAATATTTATTAGACACAAATATCTGCATCTACATAATAAAACGTAAACCGGAGAAAGTGATCCGCCGGTTTTTAGAATTGAACCCCGGAGATATTTTCATATCCGCTGTAACGGTTGCGGAATTGGACTATGGAGTGGCAAAAAGCGGAAGACCCGAACAGAATGCAATAGCTCTGCGAGAATTTCTACTTCCGCTAGAGATGATTGATTTTACCCGGCGGGATGCGTTGACGTACGGTAAAATTAGAAACGAACATGAAAAGAAAGGGAAACCTATCGGCGCAATGGATTTGTTGATTGCTTCTCAGGCAGTAAGCAGGGAAATTACTTTAATTACGAATAACGAAAAGGAATTTAAAAGAATTCCTAATTTGAATGTCGAAAATTGGGTTAAATGATTTTTCCCGAGTTCTCTTTGGTTGAATAAAACAATCCGTCGTCGAGAACGGAATGAAATGGAACAAACCGTCATTCTGATCCCGACGACTAAGTCGGGAGAAGAATCTACTCTCTGCGGTTAAAAAGAAAAATCTTAAATATAGGACGCTGATGAACGCAGATTCAACCGATTTCCGCGGATTGAAAGAATTTACGATTGATGATTTATAATTGGCGATTGCGGAATTGTAGATTTTTTCCTCAATCCAACCATCCATTCATCCATACCATTCATTCTCTGCTCTCCAATTTTTACTTCTCTTGTTTTGCAGTTAATATCGTTAATACTTCCACAATTCCCTATCAAGCGTGCGGTATTGAATGGCTTCGCTTACGTGCTGAGGCAGTATGTCCGCTTCTCCTTCAATATCGGCAATTGTGCGGCTTACTTTC
>CAYNUJ010000229.1:0-4588 GCA_964400095.1 uncultured Melioribacteraceae bacterium | reverse complement strand
TTGAATACAATTGACCTAATTTCTAATTAGTCTAATTATCTAAAAAAATGAACAATGACTAATTAACAAAAGTTTCGTGAACTAATATTTATTTCATAATTTGCTTTTTGGGGTTTTGTGAATTGTTATTTGATTAGAAATTAGAATAATTAGGTCAATTAGAAATTTTTGAAAAAATTAGTTCTCATTCAAATGACAATTTGATACATATTCAATAAATTTGCCGTTTACCGCGATAGGATTGCCTGAGCGGAAGAAACTAATAGCGTCTTAGGAATCAATCTGTTGCAGTATATGTCGTTTTTACATTGTGTAGTTGTTGAACAGATTGCTTCACTTCGTTCGCAATGACGGACGGTTTTGGAAAAACACGCGTCATTACGAGGAGCGTAGCGACGAAGTAATCTGTCGCAAAGTTTTCTTCATTAACCCAAAATTGTCAATAGAACAAGTCTATTGACAATTCGACTAAGAGCGCCTAATGTTTCGGACGATTTCTCATTGTATCTTTTCTTCCGAACCAAAGGCGCTCTAAGTCGGGATTTAATGCACGTCATTATTGCTAATAATAGCTTTTTATTTTTTAATTAATATTTCTAACGACTAATTTGGGATTAACAATTGCGATGTCGTTTAAACTGAATACCCGCCAAAGACGGATAAACCGCGTCGTCATGATAATATCGGGGATACTCGTAAAGACGAAAAAATATTGATTCGGATTAATCTAACAATCCCAATATTTCCGATCTTTCAAGAATTATATTTTTATAACTCTCTTTCATCTCTTTATCCAGAAATGAAATATCAACCATATTCAGAGCGTCTTCGAATCTCTTTTTGAATTTATTTATCGAATTTTCTATCTGTTTGCTATTTAATCCTGATGACTCAGCAAACGCATAAAAATCGTTCATATTTACTTTCCTTCTCTTTCCGTTTATCGGCAATGCAAAATCATCGGGATCACTTTTTTCTGAAATTACCAGCCGCGTTGAAATCAAATCATAAGCGGGAGATAGACTTATCATATCGCTTTTGTAAATCACAGAAAAGTTCTTCAAGTGCATATCCGCATTCCCGATTAAAAAAGAGAATAAAGCCATTTCAAAAACCGTTAATTTATCCAGTCCAGGATTGGACGAATATCTGTCAATCGTTCGGTTGATCAATTCCATCGAGCCTTTATATTTATCTTCCGTCAGTCTTTCGGTTAACTGGCAAAAGTCCTCCATGTGCAGTTTTCCGTCTTTAACTCTATCGGCGCGTTTTGTAATATAAGAGAGTTCGCCGCTTCGGAGTTTAATGAGCGAATGTTCAACGGTTTTTATACCGAAGAATTCGGCTAATTTCATCGTTAAATCTTCATTTTCGGGAAGCTCATCATAACGCGTCGAGGGAGGTTTGAGTATGTAATTTCCCCATAAACCCACGATAGTAAGTTTCGGTTCGGATTTGATTTTTTTGTTCAGTTCCATCGACAATTTTGTTTGAACCCCAGGAATTGAAACGCTTTTTTCGACGACGATTTTCCCTAGTTTGTACAGTTCGTCAAGAGAGTAAGGAACGCTCGGCGCGCTTTCGGTTCCAAATAATTTTTTAACGCAAGAGGGATGGAAATCCCCTTCAATTAAATCTGCGTAACAGTACAAACATTTATTCATTTTCGCTCTCCTCAAAGGGCAGAACGCTTACCGCGCCGATACAATCTCTGCATACGGCAAGGAGCAGACCCATTCTATCGCGTGGGTCGAGTTTCCAATGTTCCAAGGCGAAATTCAACAGCCAGCCTTCGGGTATCAATCCGTCGAAAAACGGGAACATTGTTTTGCTCACAAATCTTTTTCCCGAAGTCGGAAGCGTTAAACTAATTGCAGTGGGATTTTGCGCAAGATATTGGTCGTCGTATTCGAATATATACCCAATTTCTTCCTCTGAAAGAATGCCTGCAAACTTATCCTCAAAATATACTTTCGCTTTTCTACTCATTGTTTTCGCTGCGAATTATTTCTGCGGGCGCCATTTCGTGACCGAATAGACTTAATACTTGGTTCACTTTATCCAGACGAAGAGATTCTTTTCCCTGTTCGAGATCACGAATAAATCTCAAGCCTACTCCGGCTTTTTCCGCGAGGTCTTTTTGCGTTAACCTCAGCAGCTTTCGTCTTTCTTTTACAAATGTAATTAATCTTGATTTCATACTAATAATTTATATCATTTCGGGTATAAATGCAATATGTATTTTGATTTTTATATCCTAACGGGTATATTTTTTAGCTTATGCGCTGATTTATATCATTTCGGGTATAATTATTAATTATTGGAGCGGTAAAAATGGGAGCTAAAGCCCAATATTATTGGTTGTTTAGCAAAGGCGTTTTAGGAAGCAATCTATTGCAGTGTATGTCGTTCTTACATTGTGCAGTTATTTGAACAGATTGCTTCACTTCGTTCGCAATGACAGGCGGTTTTGGAAAAACACGCGTCATTACGAGCGAACGGAGTGAGCGAAGTAATCTGCCGCGAAATTTTCTTCACTAACAATTGCGTTGTCGTTTGAACAAATTACACGCCAAAAGCAGGTAAACTCCGGGTTGCTTCCCCTCGTTTAAATCTGATACTCTTTCTGCCTCTACTCCCGTTCCGGAAGAACGTAATTTGAAACCGGTTTACCGAATAAAAAGAGTATGCCGATTAATGAAGCGGCAATTAGCGCAATTGCAATAAAAGGATTTAATCCGAACGCAGTGGATAAATCGCCGAGCAGCATACTTACAATTCCTACTGTAAGAGCGTAAGGAAGCTGAGTTTTGACATGATCAATGTGATTGCATCGCGAAGCTATTGAACTTAATATTGTGGTATCGGCAATCGGCGAACAGTGATCCCCGAAAACCGAACCGGCTAATACTGAACTGACAACTCCAACTAAAATTAAATTTGTCGTCGCGGCTTCCAATCCAAAATTTGCAGATATCTTTGCGCTCAGTGGAATCACGATAGGCATTACAATTGCCATCGTTCCCCAACTTGTGCCGGTTGAAAAACTGATCAAGGAGCAGACTAAAAAGACTAAAACCGGCAGAAACCTCGGATCGATAGCGTCGCTGAGAATTGAGATCAGATAATCCGCTGTCTTTAATTCGTTTGTGACTAAACTTATTGACCACGCTAGAACTAAAATCACACACGCGAATAACATCGATTGAAGTCCTTTACTCATGGCGGTTACAGCTTTTGTCAGCGAAAGTATCTTCTGTGATACGCTCATTATAACTGCAATAACCGTCGCGCCGAAACTCGCCCAGAGCAGCGAAGAAAACGAATCCGCTTCCGATATTATTTGACGAATACCGTAATCCGTTATTCCCTGTAATTCAAGCGCATTAATTCCGGTAAGAATCAATCCTATGATTGTGCCGAAGATAAGCGTTAAAATGGGGATTATTCCGTTCCACCATTTAGCGTTGGATATCTCGAATTTATCTTTCAAATCGTCGGATTCTTCAATTACCGAATTTACTGCGTAAAGTTCGCCCTTTGTTCTGGCTCTATTTTCAGCTTTGTACATCGGACCGAAATCTCGCCCGAAATAAGAAGTTAAGAAAACGAAAACCAGCGCTCCGATTGGATAAAATCTGTATGGAATTGTCTGCAGGAATACATCGTATGCGCTTTGATTGGAACCTATTGCGGAAAGACCCGCCTGAATCAACCCGATTTCAAAGCCAATCCAGGATGAAATAATAACTAAACTCGCTACCGGCGCGGCTGTAGAATCTACAATATAAGCGAGCTTCTCGCGGGATATTTTTAATTTATCCGTTATCGGGCGCATCATGTTGCCGATTATTAAACTGTTGGCATAGTCGTCGAAGAATATGAACAGCCCCATTAACCAGGAAGCTATTAATCCGGACTTGGCGGTTTTCGCGAATTTTATCACAATGTTGCTGATACCCACCGTTCCCCCGTTTTTCGCTATAACCCCAATCACTCCGCCGAAAAGCAGCGTAAAAACGATAATTGTAATATGCTCTTTGTCGGCTAAGGAATTCAGTACAATTGTATCCGTCATCCTTAAGAATGCCGTAATCGGATTAAAATCGTAAATAAATATAGCTCCGACAAAAATACCTGTCAGAAGAGAAGTTAATACTTCCCTAAACAGCAGCGCTAACGCTATTGCCAAAAGCGGAGGAATAATGCTAAACCAGCCTGGAATTACTCTAATTTCACTATTAATATTGAGTTTGGGGATAGAGATTGTATAAGCGCCGGATTCGGGGAATTCAATATTCAAAAACAATTTTGAATTTTTAACTTCAGCTGAATAACCGAAACTTTTTACACCGGATATTTCCACCGCTAACGTATCATATGAGTCTTGAATTCCGTGTAATTCTATCTTTGTAGCAATGTTAGACAAAGTAAAAGAAGGCACGCTAAGCTTCTGCGCGCTCAATTGAAATGACAATATGACGAATATAAAGAATACGAATCTTTTCAAACAGTTTTTCTTTAACCATTATTGAGAAAAATGATATTCAATATATAATTGTTACGGTTAAAATTAAAGTGGGAAATA
>CAYNUJ010000228.1:0-4603 GCA_964400095.1 uncultured Melioribacteraceae bacterium | reverse complement strand
CTATTTTTCTAATATTCGATTGTAATAGTCCACATAACGTGGAATTATTTTTTTGATATCGAATTCTTCAACCGCTCGTTTTCTCGAATTACCGGCGAATCGGTTATACTTTCTTTCGTTTGTCAATAAATCCAAAGTATAACGCGCCATTCTTTCCACGTCGCCTATTTCGGCTATAAATCCGTTTTCGTTGTGAACAATAAGTTCGGGCAGACCGCCGACGCTCGAACTGACAACCGGAACGCCGCACGACATTGCTTCGAGAGCGGAGAGTCCAAAACTTTCGCTTTGAGAAGGCATCAAAAATACGTCGCTGGCGCTTAAAATTTGGGATAATCCGTCCTGCTTGCCCAAGAATATGACTCTTTTTTCGAGACCTAGATCGCGAGCTAATCGTTCGCATTCGCTTCTATCCGGACCGTCGCCAACCAAAACCAATTTAGCCGGTATCTCTTTATTCACCAATTCGAGAATTCTGATTGTGTCGGTTACTCTCTTTACCACTCTGAAATTAGAAACGTGCACCAATATCTTTTCCCCGCAGCAGGCTAAGTGCATCCGGAATTTACCGTCTTTTACCCGCTTGTAAAGGTTCGAATCTATGAAATTAGGAATTACTTCAATCTCTTTATCAATTTGATAATTTGTAATGGTCTTCTCTTTTAAGAACCGCGAAACGGCTGTAACGCCGTCGCTTTCTTCTATGCTGAATTTTACCAGCGGTAAAAATGAAGGCTCCAATCCCGCTAAGGTTATATCCGTGCCGTGTAAAGTTGTTATGAATTTAATGTTTTTATTCTCCTTTCGAAGAATTTGTTTCGCAAGGTACGCGCTTGTAGCATGAGGAATTGCATAGTGAACATGAATAAAGTCCAACTGTTCGTATATCATAACTTCAACCATCTTGCTCGTCAAAGCCAATCCGTAAAGTTGATGTTCAAACAACGGGTAATTACTTACTTCAACTTCGTGGAAATAAATATTCTCGACGAATTGAGGCAGACGATGCGGTAATGCGTATGAGATAAAATGCACTTGATGCCCTAAATGTGCCAAAGCTTTGCCTAATTCGGTTGCAACTACTCCGCTTCCGCCGTATGTGGGATAGCAGGTTATTCCTATTTTCATGTCGGTAAATCCGGAAATTATTTTTTTATTCACGCAAAGTTAATAAAAAATGACGGAATGCCGTTCGCTTCTTTCTCCCTTCGCTTAATATTCTTATTTTTAAATCCTTTAACATGAATATTGCGGCAGTCGGACATACAGTTATGGACTTTATACATCAGTTGGAAAAGTCCCACACAAAACCCGGCGGACTTTACTATTCCGTAGCGGGATTGATTAATCTCCGTGAAGATGGAGACAATATTTTTCCCGTAACCTATACGGATAAAAAATATGAGAATGAGCTGGCGATTTATACGCAATATTGCCGCCGGGATTTTATAATTGAAGCGGATATTCCGGAAGTTTATCTTACCGTGAATAAATCCGGCGAAAGGGGCGAGGAGTACAAGAATTTATCGAAAAAATTGGACACCGGAAAGTTTCTTAATTCGGAAATTCCCTTCGACGGTATTTTGGTAAATATGATAACCGGATTCGATATCGCGCCGATTGATTTGCAAGTTATGGGAAATAAATTCGACTGCCCGATTTATCTCGACGTTCATTCGCTCGCGAGAGGAATTGACGCAAACGGAGTGAGAACATTCCGGCGGATTGACGACGTGGAGAAATGGCTCTCTTCGGTGGATATCGTTCAGATGAATGAGAATGAAATTTTAACAATATCAACACGGAAAAATGAATTTGACCGCATTCGGGAAATCTTAAGCGCCGGTCCGGAGATGGCGATTATTACTAAGGCTGAACGAGGCGCGGTTCTTTACAGAAAAGAAAATGATGAAATAGAACGTATATTTGTGTCCTCCGTCAAAGAACCCGGAGAAAATAGAGTAGGCTGCGGCGATGTTTTTGGGGCGGCGTTCTTTTATTCATATATTTGCGGCAATTCTATTTATACTGCTTTGAAATTTGCTAATACTGCCGCGGGCGTGATAACTAACTATTTCAATTTTAAGAATTATGAAAATTTAAAAAATGATATCGGCAAAAGATTTTATTAAGAAACGAATACTGATAGTTGGCTCTAACGGCATGTTGGGGCAGAGGCTTACCGAATTTTACATGCGTAAGGATAATACCGAATTACTTATGTGTTCGGCTGAGGAGAAATCTTTTATACCGAAAGTGAATTATCAAAAAATAGATATTACAAAGAAAAACGAAGTAAAAAAAATTATTTACGATTTCTATCCCGATGTAATAATAAACGCTGCGGCGTACACAAATGTGGACGGCTGTGAAAGCAACCGCGAATTGGCATGGAATGTAAATGTGACCGGCGTGAATAATTTAGCGCATTACGGCTGGACTTGCGACGCTCATCTTATCCATATTTCATCCGATTACGTTTTCGACGGCGAGAGCGGTCCGTATATGGAAGGGGATAAAGTCCATCCGATCAGTTATTACGGAAGGACTAAACTTGCAAGTGAAAACGCGGTAATTTCCAGCGGAGTTTACAGTACAATTATTCGTCCGAATGTTCTCTATGGCCCGGCTAAATACGGCAGACCCGATTTTGTTAAATGGGTTGTTAATTCTCTTAGGGAAAAGAAGCAGATAAGAATTGTTACCGATCAGATGAATAATCCGACTTTTATTGACGATTTGGTTGACGCAATAAGAAGAATAATAGAATATAAGAAAGAGGGGATTTATCATATCGGCGGAAAGGAAGTCCTTTCGAGATTCGATTTTACGGAGAGAATAGCGGATTATTTTAAATTGAATAAAGAATTGATTACGCCGATTGTTACTTCCGAATTAAATCAACCGGCTCCGAGACCGTTAAAATCCGGTTTGGTTACGCTTAAAGCGGAAACAGAGCTTGGATTTTCCCCGCGCGAAATAGAAGAATCTTTTTATATGATGAAAAAAGAGCTGAAGCTTTAATATGATTAGGACTTACTCAGGATTTATATTCGATATGGACGGCACGGTTTACCGCGGGTCTTCAATTATTCCGCGTGCAGACGAAGTAATAAACCGTCTCATTGAGTTAGGCAAGCATATTCTTTTTGTAACCAATAAAACAACCGGAAGCGTCGCCGAATATTCCGAATTCCTTAACAAAAACGGAATTAGCGTTCTACCGGAACAAATTATTTCCTCCGCTTCTGTTATCCGTAAATATATAATCGAAAACCACCGGGGAGAAAAGTTCTTTGCCATCGGCGAAGGAACATTTATTAATGAACTGAATAGTCATGTTGTTACTTACAGTGAAAACTTCAGCGAAATTGATATTGTGATTGTAACGCTCGACCGTACGCTGACATTCGAAAAAATAGAAATTGCGGCAAAAGCTTTGGAAAACGGAGCGCGTTTTTTTGCCGCTAATATCGACGATACATGTCCGGTGAACGACGGCGAAATTACAGACGCCGGAGCTGTTATTGCCGTTTTGGAGAAAAGAACCGGACGAAAGTTAGAAGACCATTTCGGCAAGCCTTCCCGCCATATGTTTAAAGTACTTAAAGATAGGCTGTCGTTTCCCGCCGATAAATATTTGCTTATAGGCGATAGAATACAGACCGATATTAAAATGGGAAACGATTTCGGTATTGATACGGCATTGGTTTCCACCGGCGTTAAAAATCTCTCCGCCAATAATAGCGTCGAACCGAATTATAAATTATCGTCTGTTGAAGATATTTTGAAAATTGTTTTTTGATTAATTAGAAAAATTTTTTATTTTAGTAATGGGCATATGCTCATAATGAGTAAATGTTAAGAATTACCATTTTAAATAAGTTCTATTGGTAAAAATGGCTCGACCGAAAAAAAATAGAAAATGCAATTGCGATCCGAAAGCGTATTATTTCAAACCGCGGGGAATTCCTTTGCGGAGTTTGGAAGAGGAAATATTAGAAAAAGACGAATTCGAAGCGGTTAAACTTGCAGATTACGACGGTTTGGCGCACGAAGACGCGGCGAAAAAAATGTGTGTTTCCAGGCAGACTTTCGGAAGAATTGTTAAATCCGCCCGGCATAAAATTGCCGCGGCTATTTTTAACGGAAGAGCGCTTAGAATTAATAAGGAGGAAAAATTATGAAAATCGCGGTAGCAACCAACAATTATAAAAATGTTGTCGGACATGTTGGAATGTGTAAAGGATTTATTGTATATGAAGTAAGCGGCGGGAAAATCCTTAGCCGGAAAGAAATTGAAAACCCTTTTAGAAAAGAAGATATGAGAGATGGAGCGCGTCGCGGATGGCGGCATGGCAACTCCGGTCATTCTCACCATGGGAATCACGGACATCATCACAATCACGATCAATTAGCCGAAGCTTTGAACGGTTCGGAAGTTCTGCTTTGCAAACAAGCCGGCTGGGGATTAATTAATTCGATGAATTCGAGAGGAATAGAAGTAGTGTTTACCGAAGAACGATTCGGCGACGACGCGGTTCTAAAATACGAAAAGGGCGAATTAGAGTTTGAAAGTCCATTAAATTAATTGCAATTGTTC
>CAYNUJ010000227.1:0-4604 GCA_964400095.1 uncultured Melioribacteraceae bacterium | reverse complement strand
TTTGCTAAACTCAAAATTGTGCAGTTGCCAAATAGATTGCTTCGTCGCTGCGCTCATCGCAATGACGCGTTTGCATCCGCGTTGCAAGTTCCTTCCTGCAATGCAATTACAACGGAATATTCGAATGCTTTCGTTTCGGATTTGTATCGACTTTAGATTTGAGCAATTGGAACGCGTTTATTATCCTCAGTCTTGTTTCGCTCGGTTTAATTACATCATCCACATATCCCCTTTCAGCCGCGGAATAAGGATTAGCGAATTTTTCTCTGTATTCATTCAATTTTGTGTTTAAGGTTTCTTCGGGATTTTCCGATTCGGCAATTTCCTTTTTAAAGATAATTTCCACCGCGCCTTGGGGACCCATAACGGCAATCTCAGCGGAGGGCCAGGCGTAGTTGAAATCGCCGCGGATATGTTTGGAATTCATCACATCGTACGCGCCGCCGTAAGCTTTACGCGTAATTACTGTAACTTTGGGAACGGTCGCTTCGCAGAAAGCAAAAAGCAATTTCGCGCCGTGCTTAATTATTCCGTTCCACTCCTGCTCTGTACCGGGTAAAAATCCGGGCACATCTTCCAAAACAAGCAGAGGTATGTCGAATGCATCGCAGAACCTGACAAAGCGCGCGCCTTTATTCGATGCGTTAATATCAAGCACTCCCGCCAGAACCGAAGGCTGATTCGCCACTATGCCTATCGACTGTCCGCCGACTCGCGCAAATCCAACTATAATATTGGCAGCGTAATTTTCATGTATCTCTAAAAACTCTCCGTCGTCCACAATAAGACGGATAATATCTTTCATATCGTAAGGCTTATTATGGTTATCGGGTATCAATTCATTCAATTTGGGAACAGAGAGATCCTGTGAGAAATCAAATTCTTTTTCGGGAGCTTTCTCCTTCCAATTTGACGGGAGATAATCCATCAATTTGCGTATGTTTTGAAAAACTTCAATTTCGCTGTCAAATGCAAAATGCGCCACGCCGCTTTTGGAAGCGTGAGTTTCCGCGCCGCCCAAATCTTCGAAAGTAACTTCCTCGTGCGTTACCGTTTTAACAACGTTCGGTCCGGTTACGAACATATGGGAAGTATTCTTAACCATAAAAACGAAATCTGTAATCGCGGGCGAGTAAACGGCTCCTCCCGCGCATGGACCAAGTATGGCGGATATTTGCGGAACCACGCCGGAAGCCAATGTATTTCTCAAAAACAATTCGGCATAACCGCCAAGACTAACAACGCCCTCCTGAATTCTTGCACCGCCGGAATCGTTTAATCCGATTACCGGAATGCCCATTTTAAGACACATATCCATTATTTTGTTAATTTTTTTCGCGTGCGCTTCCGATAACGAACCTCCGAAAACTGTAAAATCCTGACTGTAGAGACCAACCGGACGATTGTGAACGCGGGCAAATCCGGTTACCACGCCATCGCCCATAATCTTATTTTTGTCTAATCCGAAATCGTTTGTGCGGTTCTTTACGAACATATCAACTTCTTCAAAACTCCCTTCGTCCACAAGAAGTTCAATTCTTTCGCGCGCGGTTAATTTTCCCTTTTTATGCTGACTTTCAATTCTTTTTTCGCCGCCGCCGAGCAGCGCTTCTTTCTTTAAATTCTCTAATCGCTTAAATTTTTCATCCATTTAATCACCTAAATATTGAAATCGCTGATAACATTAAGCGAATTATCAGCGAATAAATTTTCTATTTTCTCTCTCTCGTTTTTAAATTCCCCGCTGAAAATAACGCTCCGTTCGCGGTTCGGGAAACTTATCCGCAGTTCGTCGAATATTTTGCCGGGATGCTTGCTCATCAAGTAAATCCGGTCGGACAAATAGAGAGCTTCGGTAACGTTGGTTGTCGCAAGAAAAAATGTTACTTTGTATTCAACTTTCAACTGTAGAATCAGTTCGTACAACCCGATTCTGTACCGCTCGTCAATTTGGGAAAAAGGCTCGTCCATCACAATAATTTGGGGTTCCACGGCAAGCGCTCTTGCAATGGAAATCCTTAGCCGGAATCCGAGACTTCCGTTATCCGGGAAATGCGTCTCGTATCCTTCCAAACCGACGGATTTAATAATCGTTTTTAATTTTTCTTCAGGAACCGAAGGCGCCGCGAATTTTAGATTATCTATCACATTCATCCACGGAAAGGAGGAAGAGGATGAAGGGATGTACGCGGTTTTCGACAGCGATGTAACATTGCCTGCATCTACGCTTTCCAAACCGGCAGCCGTTTTAAGCAGCGACGATTTACCCGAACCTTTCGGAGCGATAACGGATAAAATTTCATTCTCTCCAACGGAAAGATTGACATCCTCATATAATTTAATTCGGAACCCGGATTTGTCCACGAATGTTTTGGAAATATTTTCTAATATTAATTTTGACATTTACTCTTCCCAAAAAATCATTTTGTTCATTACTAATTTTACTATTGAATGATTAACCGAAAATACTATCCACGCTACCAAAGTTACGGCAATTAAGCCGGAAGGGTCTTTGTATAAAAACAAATCGTAAAATATTCCGCCGAAATTGGTTCTGAAAATCAATTCAAAAGCGAGCATAATATTTAACAGCGGAATGTGCAGCGAAATTATTCTATCACGCAATTCCGGCGCAACCTGCTTTCCGACCACTTTTCGCATTATTTCCTTATCCGGCATTCCCAATCCCCTTGCCGCAAGAATATATTTATCGTCCAGAGTTCCTAATTTTTCTGCGATAAAATATTTCAAATACGCCGAGATAATAAACGTTGTAATCAGAACTTCCGTTACAGCCGTATTGTTAATTAAAAGAGCCGCGTAGAGCAGCGGAAACAATATGGGAATGAACCAGATGAACCCCGTCGCCGACATAATTTTAGGAAAGCTCGCGTTTATTTTTCCGAATACGGGCAGCAGCAAATAAAATAGAAAAATCACTCCGATAAAGGGGAGATAAATTAAGCCTAAGAAATCCCCAAGTTTCGGCAGAAGTCCAAAATCCGATACTAATGATTTTAACGTATCGATTAGAATTGACGTCGTGGGCAAATATTTTGTAGGCGTGAGAATCAATTCCGCAAACGCTAAATAGACTATAATTAAAACAGCTATTACTTTAATTTGATTTTTACGAGGCAAAATAATTTTTACTCAATTTTAATGATAAATATAAACGAATATATTCAAAGTAAGAGGATAAATCAATTTAATCTTTTTTCCGCTTATCTTTTAGAAGCCTTTGCGAAACTTACTTTCGTCAAATTGAGATTCTTCTCCCGACAAAAATCGTCGGGATCAGTTATTCAAAGGTTTCTTTTATTCAGTTGAAACAAAAGGATTATTCTTTTTCTCGAACTCTATTGTTGTTGTGGATTCGTGTCCGGGGTAAACTTTAACGTCGCCGGGTAAAACATAAAGCTGAGTTTCAATCGATTTGATAAGCGTATCGTAATCCCCTCCCCACAGGTCTGTTCTTCCGATGGATTGCTTGAAAAGTACGTCTCCGCTAAAACAAATTTTCGCTTTGGGTATATAAATGCAGTATTCTCCGGGGGTATGCCCGGGAGTGAACAAAAATTCAAGTTTATATTCTCCCAATTTCAATTCGCCCGCATGATCAATTGTATCATCCGGCTGCGGCGACGGCTTCATTTCGAGTCCGTAACTCTTCGCCTGCCCGATCATCAAATCCAATAAGAATATATCTTTTTCGGGAGCGATAAATTTTGGGTTAAATCTCTCTTTTATAAATTTATTCCCGAATATATGATCTATGTGGCAGTGAGTATTAATCAGATACTTAACGCTTAATTTTTTTTCGGCAATAAAACCGGCAAGACGTTCTTCTTCCTCCGCCGTATAACAGCCCGGGTCAATTACCGCGGCTTCTCCGCTTTCCGAATCGAGAGCTACATATGTATTTTCGGCAAACGGACTGAAGGTGAAACTTTTAACTTCCAGCATATGAGCAATTCATTTTTATTTTAGAATGCTCTAAAATAATGAAAAGAACCTTCATTTGCCGAAAGAGAAGCCGCACATATATTCCAAAGAAATTTAAGAAATCCCGTTATTTCATGCTTAATCTCATTTGCGACATTGCCGCGGGCGTATGGACGAGATGACATTTAAAGCAGCTTTCCTGTCCTATCACTTGAGCGGCGGTGTCATTCTTCATTTTTAATTTTTCATTCTTCCCATCCGCGTAAATCCGTTTGATCAGCGTCATCCGCGTCCTATGTACTGTAATACCCAATACGGGATTTTTTGTATGGCTGTATGGATGTATGGTTGTACAAAGAGCGCAGTTCTCGTATAAAAAGCTAAAGATATTTCCGCTCAATCATCCATACAAAATCCATTATTTAACCCTCGAGTTCTTTTTGAACCATATACGAAATATAAGGACATAAAAGTTCCGGCTTATATTTTCTTATATGCCTTATATGGTTAAAGAAAAATGTCCATCGCAAGTCAATTTTAAGCCGCGAATTCGCGAATAAAAGAATTCATGATTTTGCGGATGTTAAGAAATTCCATTCCATCGTACTAAGTCAATATTAAAGTCACACATACGCACAGCGTCCCGTGGACATTCATAC
>CAYNUJ010000226.1:2296-4642 GCA_964400095.1 uncultured Melioribacteraceae bacterium | reverse complement strand
ATAACAGGCTTCAAAAAATTATTCGCTATTTGAATAATTCCGCTCTGCGTGGCGTTTTTGTAAGGAAGAGCAACGGCGTCGGCAGCGGAAAAATAATATTTTACCTCCGACGAGGGAATGAAGTCGGTAAAGAGTTTGACCATATTTCCAATTCCGCGGTTTTCAATTATCTCCAAATATTTCTCTTTGTCCGTATAAAATTCACCCGCGACAATTATTTGAAAATCCAATTTATCTTTCAGTAGAGCCGCGGCGTTTAACAGCACATCAAGACCTTTGTAATCCCGTATGAACCCGAAAAACAAGATGCTTTTTTTATCTTCAAGGTTTAATCTTTTAAGAGCTTCCTTTTTTTCAACCGGAGCGCCGAAGTTCGAATAAACCGGATGAAACAGAAGCTTATTGACCGCGCCCGGTTTAATTTTCAGCAAATCGTTTTGAACCGCTTCGGACATCAAAACGAAATAATCCGCGAAACGAAAAAAATATTTGGTAAACATTCTATCTCCGGGTTTCCGCTCGTGCGGAATAACGTTATCGCATATTACGAGTACTTTCGTCTTTTTATTTTTCCGCGCGATTCCCGCAATTGTACCGAAACAGGGTCCGAAAAAAGGCATCCAATATTTAAATATCAGCAAATCGGGGGCGGATTTTTTAAGCAGTCTTCCTATTTTTATCCAATTCAGCGGATTGATCGAATCGACTAAAACGGCGGAGGGAATTTCCTCGCTCTGTTCATTCAGCGACATTTGAGTTTTACCCGGAAAAAGCAGCTTGGGATATTGCCGCGAAAAAGTAATTACGTCGGTTTCGTGCTTCTTCGCAAGTTCTTTGTAAAGCAATCCGATAAAATGCGCTATTCCTCCTCTAAGCGGATATGCGGTAGATAAGATTGTTACTTTCATAACGGGAGCAGTTTTTGAATTAAGTTTCCTACTTTCTCGGGATATAAAGAATCCATGCAGTTGTAATCGTCGTTTGTGCATTTCCCGCTGAAAAAGCATTTGCACTCTCTTTCGGGCTGAATTATTTCGCCCAGTCCGAATAGTTCGAATTCATTGGGATTAAAAATATTGTTGAAAAGAACAATCTTCTTTTTCAGCGCGAGGGTAATATGCATTGCCATTGTTACGCCGGTTACTACTAAATCGCATTGGTCGATTAGATTGATGAATTTTTCCAATTTAAAATATCCGGGATATTCAGCCCCGGTTTCCGCTGCAATTTTTAAATTCTTTTCATGCTCGAGTTCTCCGCCGAGGAGTATCACTTTATACCCGTTTTCAATGCATTTACCCGCTAATTCAATCCAATATTTATCCGCCCAAAGTCTCGACGTCCATCTGCCTCCGCAGCCGGTGTTAAACCCTAATATTTTCTTCGATTTATCGAAGTTCCAATCTTTGTTATATTCGGGGAAATTATTCAAAATATATTTTTCGCTGCGATAGTCGTAACCGCAAATTTCGAATATCTCTTCCAGATAATTTTTTTTGTTTGCTTTGTTCAAATCGTCGAACAATCCGGTTAGATATTTATGATAAGCTTTTTCGTTAGCCGGAGCCGGCAGACCCATGTAGAGTTTAAACCCGAAAACTTCGCGGGAGTTCACATGATTGACAACCGCGCAGGCGTCGGCGTCTTTATCGAGATTAATCACCAAATCGAAATCAATCGCTTTAAGCAGCGCGATTGAATAAGTGTCGTAATTTAACACAACGTCAACAGATTCCGGAATTACCGAAGGAGTGAAAGTAATCCAGTAAAACTTAGCCTTCGGATATTCCTCTTTCAGTCTGGTATAAAGAGGCGTTGTGCGGATAACGTCTCCGATAGCGCCGAGTTTTACAATTAAAATTTTTTGTTCCGTCGCTTCGTAAAAAGAACAGTTTTTACCGTCGGCTTCAACGCAGTGCGCGCCTTCAGTTTTATGAGGACCGCACGGAATATGTCCTTTGAAAAATCGGCAGTCGAATTTAATGTCTTTAAATTCCATAGTCATATTTACTTTTCAGCTTATTTGGTTTCTTTAATCGAAAAATCCGTATGGTCTTTCATCGTATGAACGAACATCTCGCCGAGTAGTCCGATAGCGAACAATTGAACTCCGACAATCATCAGCAGCAATCCCAATAATAACAGCGGACGGTTACTCAGCGGCTGATTGTGAAATATCCACATATAAGTTAAAAAGGCGTCGATAACAAAACCGACTACAAACGCTCCCGCCCCAACGAATCCGAATAAATGCAGAGGTCGCCTGATATACCTCGTTGTGAAAATTACCGTAATCAAATCGACGAAACCTTTGAAAAACCGTGAAATTCCGAATTTGGTTTTTCC
>CAYNUJ010000226.1:0-2196 GCA_964400095.1 uncultured Melioribacteraceae bacterium | reverse complement strand
CCTTCGTGCAGAGCGGCGGATTTTCCGTAATTTTTTCTGAAACTGATGTAGCGAATATTCCGTTCGCGCTTTTGAATTTCTTTAATAACTTTAAGCGAATTGTCCCTGCTGCCGTCGTCTATAAAAATTACTTCATAGGCAATGCCGGTACTTTTTACGCCTTTTTTAATCTCTTCAATTAACGGTCTTAACGACTCTTCTTCGTCGAATAAAGGAATGACAATGGAAATTTTTTTGAAAGAATATTTCTTCTTGTAAATTCTATTTTTATCCCTATTTCCAATGTATCTCGGTTTTTTTCTGTAATAGTTTTTCTTTTTATATTCCTGCTTACCGCCGGGCTGGGACTTATTCTGAGTTTTCACAGGGTTTGCCGTCGGAGCGGGATTTTGATTTTGTTCTTGGCTCATACTTAATTCTTTATAATAAATACCTTATATTTTTGGGTTGAATATCTGTTTTTGGTATAAAACGAAACTCAAAATTAAATGAATAATGAGCTAAAATCAATTTGGCGGAAAGCGAATAAATAATATGGGCGGCATTGTATATTGGACTTTGATTAGACTCGCGGTTTTAATCCCGTTGTTGTGGTATTTTCTTGATGTAATCGATTACAAATTTTGGTGGATTATTTCGGGAACGGTCTTTTATTTTGTTATAATTCATCCGGTTGTAGTTCAATCCAGAAAATTCAAAGTTGAAACTATAGACGCGTTAAAAGATACAATTTGCGCTCAGTGCAAACATTTCGATTCTACCGCGGCGTTATGCATGAAATACGACGAACATCCGACCCCGGAAAATATTCCCTGCGACGGAATTCATTGGGAACCGCGTTAATCTGTCAGCTCGATTATTCTTCTATTTAAATCGTCCAGCGCTATAATGAATCTCGGTCCAGGACGAAAATAAAGATCGGCGTTAACTTTAATTATTCTTTTATATTTAATAGCGTCTAAATTTTCCCATTCCGGATAAATTTGCAGCAAATAACTAACGTCGAGATTATTTTCATCGGTAAAAATCATTACGTCCGGATTTACGCGAAGAATTTCTTCTCTATTAAAAACCGGATAATTAGCGGGCGAATCCGCGGCGATATTTTTTAATCCGCAGTCGGTCAAAAATTCGTTCATGAATGTTTTGCCCCCGCTTAGCATAATGGGATTAATCGAAACGGCAAACATTCCGCTTAAGTTGTTTCTTTTATCGCTTTCAATTTTTATTTCGTTATATTTTTTATCCCAGTCCGTTATTATTGAATCGGCGGCTTCGGATTTACCGAATATAGCCGCAATGTCTTTCAGCGTTTTCTTTATTCCTTCGTAATTTCTCGGGTTCGAAACGAATACTTTAAATCCCAATTCCTTGAGTTTTACGTAACTCGCTTTTGAATTTCCTTCAACGGTAATAAAAATAAGATCGGGATTGAGAGAAACGATTTTTTCGTAATCAACCGAAATGAGGTCGCCGATTTTTATTTTCTTTTTCGCGTCCTCGGGATAATTGCAGTAACGGGTATCGGCAATTAATTGCGAATCCGAGCCGAGCGCGTAAATGAATTCGGTTAAATTCGGCGCGAGCGAAATAACTTTATCCGGAGCTCTCTTAAAATTGAATATAATGCCGAGATCGTCCGTTACCGATTCGGCGTCACTTTGTACCCGCCGGTTGTTATCGGTACAGGAAAGTAAGAGAAAAAAAATGATGAAAATTATATGCCGCATTCAAAGCCCGGATAATTTTTGTTATAAAAAATGTAAATATAACCGAAATTTTGAAATATTTTTTTAATGGCTTATTTTTGCGGTGCACCTATAGCTCAGTTGGCAGAGCATCTGACTCTTAATCAGCAGGTCCGGGGTTCGAGTCCCCGTGGGTGCACACTTAAAACCCCGTTTTTAGCTTAAAATAGGGGTTTTTTATTTCTGTCTCTTCTCATTAATTTATATGGTTTTCGCACAATTAAGGGGGCGTTTTTCTATTTGCACATATTTTCAAAGAACGTTTAATTATTTATTCCTTGGAATTTTATCAAAATACTTTTAAGTTGCTTTTAAGAGAAAAAGAAATTCGAGATTGATTAAAAATATAAGAGCAATTGCCGAAATAAATTATTTGACGACAAATTATAATATTGGTCAAAATAATAAATTAGCAGGGAATAAAAGCAGAAGCGCGGAATGAATAAAT
>CAYNUJ010000225.1:0-4651 GCA_964400095.1 uncultured Melioribacteraceae bacterium | reverse complement strand
GTTAAATTCTTGTTTTTTACGTAAAGATATTTTGAGGGTTTTGGAATAATGGAATTGCGATAATAACGAATAGGATTCGAAATTCAGCGGTAAACCGTAATTTTAGTAAATATTTATCAGCCTGTCAAAAAGTTAAAAACTTAACTTTTTATAAAATCCCTCCCAATGGTATTCTGCGAATAATTGACCTAATTATTCTCCCAAAGGGATGCCTTTGGCATAATTTCTAATCAATTAACAATTCACAAGAACCCAAAAAACAAACTATGTAATAAATATTAGTTCACGAAACTTTTGTTAATTAGTCATTGCTCATTTTTTAGAAAAATCAATTATGCAACTAATAATATAAATTACTTTGCTATAAATTAGTTATTAAAGGTCAAGCATCATGGAAATAATATAATTTCGCTTGAGTGATATTAAAAAACAAAACCCATCGGATTGATGGGTTTTATTATAAACGTCAATATTTATATTTGAGCCATTTAATCACTTCGCTCCATTTCGGTTTTTTGCCGGTTCTTAAAATACCCACGCGGTAAATTTTACCCGCGACGGGAAAGATAAGCGCCAGCGTAACGAAATTGACTAAAACCGAAACCGCCATCTGCCAGGCGGGCACGTCGGTAATTGTCATTTTAGCGGGCATTACAATAATAGCGGAAAATGGAAACATCGAAGCGACATTAGCGACAACGTTATTCGGATTTTCCATCATAGACATCGCGATGAAAAACGGAATCATAATTATCATAATTATCGGAATAACTCCGGATTGCGCGTCCTGTGCGGTGTCGAAAATTGACCCGACCATTGCGAATAACCCGATGAAGGTGAGTAATCCTAAGAAGAAATTAAACAGAAAATAAGCTAATTGCGAAAAGCTTAAACTCAATGTAATTTCTTTTGGAAGCGTAAACCAAGTTGTTGAGACTAATAAAACTATCGGCGAAAGCCAGATAGCCATCTGTATCACTCCGGTGATTGCGGCTCCCAGAATTTTTCCGGTCATTAATTCTTTCGCGCTCACCGAAGAAAGTACAACCTCCACAATACGGTTATTTTTTTCTTCAATAACCGTCTGCATCGTCATTGAGCCGATCATTATCAGACTTATATAAAGCAGAAAAGTAAACAAATACGCGAGGACTAAATTTCCGAATCCCTCTTCTTTAATTTCGGCTTCTTTGCTTATTTTCATTCCGGCGAATTCAACCGATTTACGAGCGAAATCCAATTCGTCGGAGTTAAGAGACCTTTCTCTAAAGTAGGAGTCAATCAGCACTTTGTTGATCGGTCCCTGCAAGGTTTTTGTCAGTCTAATGTTCTTCGGAGTTTTGGAATAATACCGTACGTTTTTATTTGTAAGCGCTTCTTCGGGAACCAGTAAAACTCCCGTTAGTTTTTCCGAGAGTAATTCCTTTTTCTTTTCCTTAACATATTCCTCAACCTGCGACGCCGGCTTTTTAACAAATTCGAACGTATAACCGTCTTTTGCTAAATATTCTCTTGATGAGAATTCCGCTTTTAGTCCGTCGAGCAGCTTGTCGGAATCGGAAACAACTACTATGTTTTTCGCGGAACCCTCATCCAGCCCGAATAAAGCAGCTTGAACGCCGATAACAACCAACATAATTAAAGGCAGGGAAATAGTGGAGAAAATAAACGCTTTAGACATTATTTTTTCGCGGAGTTCTCTTTTTATAACCGCGAGCACTCTATTATTAAGCATCTTTCACCTCCTTTTTTTGAGGAATTTCATCGCCGGCAAGTTCCACAAAAATTTCATGCAGGGAAATATCGTTTGCGTCGAATTTTTTAACTATAATATTATTATCCACCAATAATTTCAGCAGCGCTTGAGTGTCGGAAGGACTTTTAACTTTTATTCCGGTAGTATTCCCGAAATCGTTTATTCTTTCAACAATCGGATTTCCCTGCAGAAAGCTAATATCTCCTTCGTGAGTTAAACTGACGTTCGATTTAGCGTATGTTTTCTTAATATCCGCCAGGCATCCCTTTAATATTATTTTTCCTTCGTCAATCATGGCGATATGGTCGCACATCTTCTCGGCGTAATCCATTAAGTGAGTGGAAAAAATTATTACTTTTCCTTCCCGCTTTTTCTCCATAATTATTTCCCTTAGAACCTCTGTATTTATCGGGTCTAATCCGCTGAACGGTTCGTCGAGTATCAGAAATTCCGGGTCGTGCAGTATTGTTGCTATAAATTGAATTTTCTGCTGATTTCCTTTTGAGAGGTCTTCAATTTTGGAGAACCGTCTGTCGAAAAGTTCAAAACGTTTCAAGTATTCATTTGCCGTTTTTTGAACTTCGCGTCCGGATTTGCCTTTTACTTCGGCAAAGAACATTAAAGTGTCCCAGACTTTCATTTTTTTATACAGTCCGCGTTCTTCGGGAAGATACCCGACCTGATCGCGGAATTCCTGTCCCACTTTTTTACCTCTGAAAACAATTTCTCCCTCTTCGGGAATATAAATATTCATCAACATTCTCAGCGTTGTAGTTTTACCCGCTCCGTTGCGTCCGATTAATCCGAAAATAGAACCTTCCGGCACTTCAAATTCGGCTTTATCCACAGCGGTAATTCCGTTGAATCTTTTAGTAAGACCCGCTACTTCAAGAGCATTCATTTATTCTCCTATAATTTTTTTGGAACGCTATTATAAATTTAAGAAATTATTTAATTTTCTTCGCCGGTAATTCCCTGCCGTTTTGATAGAGCGTTAATCTATCTATCTTCCCGTCGGTTTCAAGGAATTCAATCTGCGCGTTTACTACTTTGTAATAAAATTTAGTCTTATTCATCGGGAAAATTTCAAACTCCGCCTGTGAAGTGGCTTTCGCGAAAATTCTATTACCGTCCACTCTAATTTTAACGGTGAAATTCGGCGTTAGGATATATTCGCCCGCGTAGCGCTTTAATGTTTCTTCTTTTAATTCAACAGAATCTGTGGACGGCTCCGCGCCTAATTCTTTAAGCATCTGTACGGCGTTATTATTCCCGGGATTTAGCTCCAGCGATTTTTTATAATACTCAACGGCTTTTTCATCGTCGCCTTTTTTCATAAACGCTTCAGCCATGCTGTCGTAAACATTGCTTGAATTCGGAAAAATTTCAACGTTTAATTTGAAAATCGCTATAGCTTCCTCTAATCTTTTATCGTTAAGCAGAATATAACCCAGCGTATTCAACTGGCTCTCCGAAAAATCAAATAGTCCTTCTTCTTCCTCTTTAAGCCGCCGGTAATTTTCCAACGCGGTTTCTATACCCTCGTCGTTAATTACTTCGTAAAGATAATCTTTAATCGGTTTTTTAGGGAACTCAACTTCTTTGCCGTCGAGAATATTCATTATTTTTCGGGCAATTTCTCCCAGCGGAGCGATGCCGGTATTATTGAAGACAGCCGCATAACGGTAATCTTCCAATGAACTCATTACCAGAGTATTAAAACCGTTGATGCCGCCGCCGTGAGTAATTACGGTTACGCTGTCCGTGGAATTAAATTTCTGGGATTTGATTATTATCCAGCCGAATCCGTAGTTTGAAAGTTTGGGAGTAAGCATAGCTTTTTTCGACGAATCGGAAATAACTTTATTCTCCCTCAGCGCGGCGTCCCATTTGAACATATCTTCCACTGTTGAATACACACTGCCCGCTCCCAATGCGTTGGGCATATAAATATACGGATCGCGCTGATATTTATTTATTTTTTTGAGATATCCGGAAGCTAATTTTTTAACGGCGGTTTCGTCGGAGGACTCAACGCCCGTGGCGCTCAAACCGGCGGGTTTAATAATTATCTCGTTGAAAAGCTTCTCAAACGATTTGCCCGCAACCTCTTCGGCGATAGCGGCGAGCAGATAATATCCGCTGTTATTATAAGCGAACTTTGCGCCGGGTTCAAACTGCAGATCCCCGCTGTGGAAATGTTTGATGAAATAGTTTTTTTCGTAATGATTTCTCAGCGAATCTTTCCATACGCCGGGCATATCGGTATAGGATTTTATCCCCGACGTGTGATTCAATAAATTTCTGATTGTAACTTTTTCACCGGTGTCTTTTCTGTAATCTTTCAAATAATCGGTTATTTTTCCGTCGAGCTTAATTTTTCCTTCCTCAACCAGCTTCATTATTACGGCGGCGGTGAACTGTTTGGAAATCGAGCCTATTCTGAATTTTGTCTCCGGTTTATTCGGCGCGTTAAATTCGTAATTGGCAAAACCGTAACCCTTACTGAGAATTATTTTCCCTTCCTTCGCGGCTAATGCCGTTCCGTTAAACAAGCCGTATTCGTGATATTTTGATAATAATTCATCTATTTTTTGGTTGGTTTTTTGGGAATATGAAACGCCGGACAAAAAAAGCGCGGTTAATAAGGTTAATAGTAAATGTCTCTTCATAAGATTTCTCCAAAATTTTAATTATAGACGGCGTTAATAGAAAAAAGTTATATCAATTTGTTTATGCATTGTCTGTTATAATACACCAAAAAGAAATTTTTATTCATGTGGCGGTAAACCGCAAAAAAAGAGGAAAGATATAAACATTTACTTATCCCGGATAAGTAAAAAAGTATGTTTGTATGAATGTATGATTGATTGAAAAGCATAAAAATTTTCTTCT